>NZ_JBIINP010000349.1:0-3246 GCF_044337415.1 Luteitalea sp. | reverse complement strand
TCCCTTGCCTCCCTTGTGACTGGCGTACTCCTCCCTTGTCCCTCGCCGCCCCTGTCCCTCCTCCCTTGCCTCCCTTGTGACTGGCGTACTCCTCCCTTGTCCCTCGCCGCCCCTGTCCCTCCTCCCTTGCCTCCCTTGTGACTGGCGTACTCCTCCCTTGTCCCTTGTACTGTCCGCGTTTCCCCCGCTGCCGATAGACCTTCTATGATTGGGGTCGTGACTCGCCTCCGTCGCTGGATGCCCGGACTGCTGCTGGCTGGCGCGACGCTGCTCGTCCCGGTGGCGGGTGCGCGCACGGCCGAGCAGGCGCCCGCGTCGGCTCCGGCCCGGCGGGTCTGGACCGTGCTCACCACCAGCGGCACCCAGCCCCTGCCGGTCACCGTCGTCAACGGCCGGGAGTACGTCAGCGGGGCCGACCTCAGCGGGCTGTTCGGCCTGGTGCTGAAGGAGGACCGCGCCGGCGGCCTCGTCCTCACGATGGGCGCTCGGACCATCGTGGTGTCGCTCACCCAGGGACTGGCGTCGGTCGACGGACGCGTCGTCAGCCTGCCCGCCCCGCCGACACGGCAGGGCACCACGTGGCTGCTGCCGGTCGAGGTGATCGAGCGGGCCCTGGCGCCGGGGTCCTCGCCGCGCATCGACGTCCGCCGCCGCTCCTCGCTCGTCGTCGTGGGGTCGCTCAGCGTCCCTGCGGTCACCGTGCGGAACGAGCCGCTGCCCACGGGGACGCGGCTGACCTTCACGATCACGCCGGCCGTGCCGCAGACCCTCGTCAACGAGAACGGGCGCCTGCTGGTCCGCCTCGCCGCCGACGCCCTCGACGCCGACCTCACCGGCCTCACACCCGGTGCGCTGCTCGCCGGCGCCCGGGTGGTTCCGCCCTCCACCCTCGAACTCGGCCTGGGCCCGCAGTTCGGCAGCTACCGCGCGACCGAGCAGCGCGAGGGCGCGACGTTGCGCCTGACCGTCGACGTCGTGGCCGCGACGCCGGGGCCCGCCGCCCCCTCGCCGACGACGGACCAGCCAGCGCCGGCCGCCCCCGGGGAGGTCCAGAACGAGCCCGGCCCGGCGCTGCTGCCGGAAGCCACCGGCCTGCGCACCATCGTGATCGACCCGGGCCACGGCGGCACGGAGAACGGCGCGCGCGGTCCGACGGGCACGCTCGAGAAGAACGTGGTGCTGTCGATGGCGCGCCAGCTCAAGGCGGCCATCGAGGCGCGCCTCGGCATCCGCGTGCTGCTGACGCGATCGGGCGACGAGACCGTCGCCCTCGACTCGCGCGCCGCGTTTGCCAACAACAACAAGGCGGATCTCTTCATCTCGATCCACGCCAACGCCTCGGTGCGCTCGTCGGTGACCGGCGCCGAGGTGTTCTACGTGACGCTCGGCGAGTACGGCACCGCACGCGCCAGCGCCGCGGAACCGGGCGCCCTGCTGCCCACCTTCGGGGGCGGCGAGCGCAGCGTGGACCTGATCCTGTGGGAGATGGCGCAGGCGCAGCACCTCAACGAGTCGGCGCGGTTTGCGCGGCTCGTCGAGACCGAGATGCGGCAGCGGGTGCCGATGTCGCCCCGGGCCATCCAGCAGGCGCCGTTCCGGGTGCTGGTCGGGGCCAACATGCCCGCCGTGCTCGTCGAGACGGGGTTCATCACCAATCCCACCGAGGAGAAACGGCTCAACACGCCCGACTACCAGGCGCAGTTGGTCAACGCGATGCTGGCCGCCGTGGTCCGCTTCAAGGCCACGAGCGAGCGTGTCGGCACCGCCCAGGCGCCGACGCAGCCGTCGCAGGACCCGCGCTGATGCGACGCACGATCGTCGTGGCCGTGCTGGGCGTGATGACGGCCGTCCTGCTCGCCATCGCCGGACTGGTGGTGGTGCCGCGCCTGCTGACTCCGGCCACCGTCGAGGTGCCGCGTCCTGACGCGGCGGCGACCGGCGAAGCGACGGGCCGCATCCGCGCCAGCCTCTACTACGTCGCCGAGGACGGTCTCCGACTCACGGCCGTCGATGCGGACGTGCCCTATGGCACCACGCCCGCCGATCAGGCCCGCGCCCTGATCGAGGCACAACTGCAGCCCGCGCCGGCGCCCCTCGCGCAGGCCATCGCCGAGGGCACGCGGGTCCGCCAGATCTTCGTCGCCGAGGATGGCACCGCCTTCGTCGATCTCTCGAAGGAAGCCGTCGTCAACCACCGCGGCGGCAGCCTGGACGAACTGTTCGCGGTGTACGCGATCGTGAACGCGGTCACGGTGAACCTCCCGGCGATCAAGGGCGTGCAGATCCTCGTCGAGGGTCAGGAGGTCGATACCCTCGCCGGCCACGTCGACCTGCGGCATCCGCTCGCCCGCAACATGCGCTGGGTGGGCGCGCCCGGCGCAGACGCGCCCGACGCGCCGAGTGCCCCGACGCCGACGGCCGCGATACCGAAGCAGCAGTAGGCGACCGTCGACTGCCGACCGTCGACTGCCGACTGCCGACTGCCGACTGCCGACTGCCGACAAGTATCCGTGTTGTTACACTGTCCTTCCATGCCTCGCTCAGACGGACGCGCCAACGACGCCCTTCGCCCCTGTGTCATCACCCCTCACATCTCGCTGCACGCCGAGGGGTCGTGCCTCGTGGAGACCGGCCGCACGCGCGTGATCTGCACCGCCAGCGTCGAGGACCGCGTCCCGCCGTTCCTGCGCAACTCCGGGAAGGGCTGGGTGACGGCCGAGTACGGCATGCTGCCGCGCGCGACGACGACGCGCGTGCAGCGTGAGTCGACGGCGGGCAAGGTCGGCGGCCGCACGCAGGAGATCCAGCGACTGATCGGACGCTCGCTGCGCTCGGTGGTCGACATGACCAAGCTCAGCGAGCGGACCATCTGGATCGACTGCGACGTCATCCAGGCGGACGGCGGCACGCGCACCGCAGCCATCACCGGCGGTTTCGTGGCCATGGTCCTCGCCATGCAGCACATGCTCGAGGCCAGGCAGATCAAGGACATCCCGGTGAAGGACTACCTCGCGGCGACGAGTGTCGGCGTGATTGCCGGCGTCCCCATGCTCGATCTCGCCTACGACGAGGACTCCAATGCCGACGTCGACATGAACGTGATCCGCACCGGCGACGGCCGCTTCATCGAGGTGCAGGGCACGGCAGAGAAGGAACCATTCCCGCGCGCCGTGCTCGACCAGTTGCTCGACCTCGGCAGCAAGGGCATCGACGAGCTCATCACGCTGCAGGCCGCCATCGTCGGCC
>NZ_JBIINP010000348.1:0-3256 GCF_044337415.1 Luteitalea sp. | reverse complement strand
CGACATTCGGCATCGCAGCCTCGCGGCATTACGGACAGCATTGCCGGAGCCTGCTGGTCAGGGGCTCGGGGCTTGGGGCTCGGACGACTCACACCCGGTCGGCAGTCGGCAGTCGGCAGTCGGCGGGAACTCGCGTGGCCCCAGGGGCGCACCTCCAACATGGGCCGCGTGCGTGTCGACATTCGGCATCGCAGCCTCGCCGCATTACGGACAACATTGCCGGAGCCTGCTGGTCAGGGGCTTGGGGCTCGGACGACTCACACCCGGTCGGCAGTCGGCAGTCGGCTGGAACTCGCGTGGCCCCAGGGGCGCGCCTCCGATGTGAGCCGCGTGCGTGTCGACATTCGGCGTCGCAGCATCGCGGCATTCCGGACAATCCAGACCGTGTGCCGCGCGGTCAGCGCGGCACACGGTCCGGATTGTCCGTGATCACCCCATCGATGCCGCCCGCGAGCGCGGCGCGCATCTCCTCGCGGACGTCGACCGCGCCTGGCGCCTTCGAGGCGCGGAACGTGTAAGGCGTCACCGGCATGTCGCGCGCGTGGGCGCGGGCGACCAGGCCCGGGTCGGCCGCCACCACGGCCTTGTCAGGGCTCAGCCCCGTCACGAACGTGCGCGCCTCGGCCAGGCCGGCCTCGCTCGTCCAGCGCGCCGCCTCGGCTGGGCCGAAGAGCAGGTGGATGGGCAAGGGCGTCTTCAGGGACGCCAGCGTCCGCAGGCTGTCGACGGTGAACGACTGCAGCAGCACGGGCGTCTTCGGGTCACTCCACGGGCGATCGAGTCCCGCCGTCTTCAGCGCCGCGAGGATCTCCGCCTCGATGCCCGGGTAGAGTTCGGGCGCCTTCAGTTCGATGAAGAGACCGGTCCGCCCCTTCACGGCGGCGATCGTCTCCGCGAAGGTCGGCACGCGCGTGCCCGCGAACCGGGCATCGAACCAGCGGCCCGCATCCAGTCGGCGCACCTCGGCGAGCGTGAAATCGGCCAGCGACCACTGGGTGCGCCACTCGCCCTT
Organism: Luteitalea sp.; assembly: GCF_044337415.1. Lineage (GTDB taxonomy): Bacteria > Acidobacteriota > Vicinamibacteria > Vicinamibacterales > Vicinamibacteraceae > Luteitalea. Next base: position 2,244 of record NZ_JBIINP010000348.1, on the reverse strand, counting down.
CACCTGCACGCGACGCCCGCGATCGGGGAAGACCTCTTCGACATCGGTCGTACGCTCCAGCGTGGTGTCGTGCAGCAGCACGAGCGCGCCGTCCGTGGTGCGCTGGATGTCGAACTCGACGAAGGTCGCGCCCTGCTCGGCCGCGAGCAGGAACGCCGGCACCGTGTTCTCGGGCGCGTACGCGGAGGCGCCCCGATGCGCGACGACCCACGGGCGGGACGGCGGGCGGCCATCGGCGATGAGCATGGCGGCAAGTCCTGGCGCGGCGAACAGGCCGCCAAGGAAGAGGGCGCGACGAGCGAGCGTCATGGCGGGAAGAGCATCCCACAGGTCAACGGGTACCGGGTTCCGGGTTCCGGGTACAGGGTTCAGAACGCATCAGGCGACGGTCCTCAGGCCGCAGGCAACCTGATGTGGCCAGTTGCCGGCGCTGTGGCCCGGAGCCTGCCGGCCTCCGACATTCCCGGCATCGCGGCATTGCGGCATTGCCACCACAAACACGAAAGGCGCCTCGATCGAGGCGCCCTTCGTGTTCATCTGTGCGTACCCGGTACCCGGTACCCTGCACCCGGGTGTGCTGCTACCAGAGGTATGTCGCCTTCAGCCACACGGTGTGGGCCGTGTAGTTCTCCCAGCCGTAGTTCATCAGCAGGAAGGTGTTGCTGTGGGCGAGCCGGTCCAGGGTCTGCGTCCCGAGCGCCCAGTCGTTCACCGTGAACTGGTCGTACATGTACGTCAGGCCGAGCGACAGGTTGCGGCGCAGCCAGTAGGCGGTGGTCACGCGAGCCTGCGCCCAATCGTTGTAGATCGGGCTGAGCTGGACGGGCGGCGTGAGGGTGGTGTTGGGCACCAGGCCATACACAAAGGTCGTGTCGGCCTTGGTGTAGTCGTAGTTCACGCCGAAGTCGAGCTTGCCGAACAGCTTCGGCGCCTCGAAGTACGCGTTGTAGGTGTGGACCTTCTCTTCGATGTCATCGCTCCAGTCGCGACGCGGGTCGAAGAACGTCGGATCCGGCGGGGGGTTCGCGGTGCGGCTGGCCTCCAGCGAGGCGAAGGACTCGTAGAGGTAGCTCGCGCCGAGGGTGAACGCGTCGCTCGGCGAGAAGTCCGCGCCGAATCCGAACGTCGAGAAGTCCTGGCTGCGCAGGCCGTAGTCGCCGTCGGGCCGGTCGTCGGTGCCGACCGACCCGTTGACGTTGAACGACAGCGTCGAGGTCGGCAGGAAGGTCACCACGAACTGCGCCTGATCACGGTCGCGGTTGCTCAGGTCGGCGTGCCGCATCCCGGGCTGCTCGGCGTAGGAGACGAGCAGGTCGGGGTTGAAGCCCTCGCCACGCCGCTGCTGCGTGAGCAGCCCGGCGCGCACGGTGACGTAGCGATTCGAGGTCCAGTCGTACCCGATGCGGAACGAGTCCTCGTTGGTGGTGTCGTAGATGCGGTTGGTGCGGTCGATGCTCTCGCGGACGTAGCCCACCCGGAAAGCGCCGTTGCGCCACGGCGTGAACGACGCGTCGAGTTCGGTCGTCTGCCGGTTGAACGAGTACGGGTGGGACTTCTCGCCCGGCGTATTCACCAGCGTCGTGTCGTAGCTGATCTTCTGGTCGTAGTGGAAGACCGGCGTCTTGTTGTTCATGTCGTACGACCGGAAGCTGGCGTTGAGCCACACCCAGTTGGCCGGGCGCGAGTTGAAGCGCAGCAGCACGGTCGTGACGTCGGCATCGGCGTCGACGGAAGTCCGCTCGAGCGGCGGCACCGTCGTGATGCCCGGGTTGACGGTCCACGGCAGGATCTGTGCGTCGCTGGTCATGGCCGACTGCGCCACGTAGGCGATCACGCGGCTCTTGGCCGGCAGGGCCACCGAGCCCGTCGCCGAGACCGTGTGCATCGTGCTCGACGGCCAGCGCGAGAGGCGGCCGAGGGAGCTGGCGTTGCTGGCGTTGGTGAGGCGCAGCGGGTTGTCGAAGGTCAGCGACTCCGTGTCGCTGTTGAACAGCGACCCGTCATACCCGGCCTTGAACATGGCCTTCTTGTTGGCCCACTCGACGTTGGCCGCGATCTCGGTGTTCCGCTGCTGGATCGGCGCGGGCACCTCGAAGGTCCCGGCCATGCCGAAGCTGGAACCCCACGGCTGGTTGCCCTTGCGGCCGGTGGAAATCAACGCGAAGTTGATGTCCGTGTTGCGATTGAGCTGGTACTGGCCGCCCACGGTCGTGATGTCGCGCTTGGTCCGCAGCTCGAACGGCG
>NZ_JBIINP010000347.1:0-3263 GCF_044337415.1 Luteitalea sp. | reverse complement strand
ACGTACACCTCGGACTCACACTGCGGCACCTGGTGGCTCTTCGGGAACGGGCGCGTCGCGACCTCGGGCGGCACCTCGCTGAACTTGTCCGCGAACCCGATCAGCAGGTCGGCGCGACTGCCAGGGTCGGCAAACATGTCGAGCGTCTCGTAGAGATCCTCGAGGTTGGTCTGGGTGCTCATCGGGTCACCGCTGGGGCTCAGGACTAGGGGCTGGGCGCTCGGGGCTCGGGGCTAGGGGCTCGTATACCGGCAGTCGGCCTTCTCATGCCTCATGTCTCATGACTCATGCCCCATGGGTCTGACCTTGAGCCTTGTCATGAGGCATGGCGCATGAGTCATGACAAGAATCAGCGCTCAGGTCCCTTCTCCACCGGCACGCCCACGAGGTTGCCCCACTCCGTCCAGCTGCCGTCGTAGTTGCGGATGTTCCCGAAGCCGAGCAGGTACTTGAGCGTGAACCACGTGTGGCTGCTGCGCTCGCCGATGCGGCAGTAGGCGATGGTCTCCTTGCCCGGATCGAGGTGCTTCTCGCCCAGGTAGATCGCCTTCAGCTCGTCGGCCGTCTTGAACGTGCCGTCTTCCGGGTTGATGGCGCGGGCCCACGGCACGCTCTTCGCGCCGGGGATGTGCCCGCCGCGCATCGCACCCTCCTGCGGGTACTCGGGCATGTGCAGCTTCGCGCCGGTGTACTCGTCGGGCGACCGCACGTCCACGAGTTGCCCGCCCGACTGGCTGTGCGCGAGCACCTGCTCACGGAACGCGCGGTGCGCCGCATCGTCGCGCAGGGCCGGCACGGGATAGGACGAAGCGGCGTACGTCGGCACCTCGCGCGTGAGGGCGCGGCCTTCCTTCTCCCACTTCAGGCGGCCGCCGTCGAGGATGCGGGCGTTGTCGTGCCCGAAGAGCTGGAACACCCAGAAGGCGTAGCACGCCCACCAGTTGTTGCGGTCGCCGTAGAAGACGACCGTCGTCTCCGGCGTGATGCCGAAGCGCGACACGAGCGCCGCGAACGCCTCGGCGGCGATGTAGTCGCGGCGCAGGGGATCGTTGAGGTCGTTCGTCCAGTCGATCTGCACGGCGCCCGGGATGTGCCCCGAGGGATACACCAGCGGATCCTCGTTGGACTCGACCAGGCGGACGGACGGGTCCTGCAGGTGCTCGGCGACCCAGTCGGTACTGACGAGGCGGTCGGGGTGGGCGTAGCCCTTGTCGGCAATGGACATGATGCCCATCATGCCACCTCGCTGCGACGCGCGCCGACGATGAACGTCGCGGCGGCCACCAGCAGCAGGATGGCGCACGGCACGACCATCTCCAGGGCACTGAAATCCCGCCAGATGGCGCCCTCGAGCGCGAGGATGGCCCAGCGCACAGGGCTGGCGACGCTGAGCTTGGCCAGCCAGGGCGGCATCACCATCAGCGGGACCATCGCCCCGCCGAGCAGGAACAGCGGCATCATCACGGCCGGCGCCATGCCGCCGATCCCCTGTTCGGTAGTCGCCATCGAGGCCAGGAGCAGGATGATCCCCACGAAGGCCGCGCCCGTGCACAGCATCGCCACCAGCATCAGGCCCCACGACGACGGCCGTAATCCGAACGCCACCACGCCGAGCAGGATCAGCAGTAGTTCGACGATGACGATGGCCAACAGCGCGGCGAGCGACTTGCCGGCGAGGATCTGCCCGCGCGACAACGGCGACACCTGCAGCCGGACCATGGTGCCGCGCACGCGCTCGGAGGCGAACGTGGTGCCGAAGGCCATCACGCAGCCGAACACGGCCCACAGCACGGCCATCGGGAACGTTACGTCGTAGCCGTTGCTCGGGCCGGTGCGCTGCCGCGTGAGGTCCTGCTGCACGATGCGCAGTGGCGCCCACGCCGGCGCCGCCGCCGCACCCGGAGCAGGCGCGGCGGGCTGGGCGTCGGGCGAGCCCAGGAACGTGTCGAGCTGGCCGAGGAAGGACTCGAGGTTCGGGGTGGCGCCGGGGGAGGTGCGCTTCAGCTCCTCGAGGGTCTGCCGCACCGACGGACGAGCCGAGGCCGGGTCGGTGAAGAGGGTCTGCAGGCGTTCCGCGCCCTGCTGCTGCAGCAGGCCTTCGAGCATGCCGCGCTCGGCCTGACGACTCGGGTCGGTGAAGACCTCGATCTCCGGAGGCGTGCCGTGGAACAACCGGGTCGACGCCTCGCCGAAGCCCGGGCGCAGCACGATCGCCGCAACGCGCTGCCCCTTGCGCACGGCCTCGAGCGCCTCGGCGCGCGTGGCCCTGACGCCGGCGAAGGTCGCACGGGCGACGAGCTTCTCGGCGAAGGCCTTCGACGCCGCCGAGCCGTCCTCGTCGACGACGGCCACCGGGAGGCGCGGGCTGGGTCGGTTCGAGCCGCCGAACAGCACACCGAACAGCACGGCCACGCACAGCGGCCAGACGAACGTGAAGAACAGCGAGATCCGCTGGCGCGAGAAGGTCCGCAGGTCCTTGAGGGCGATCGCGAGCATGCCTGACATGGGTGATGACCTCAGTCCCGGAGCGTGTGACCGGTGAGCGACAGGAAGACCTGTTCCAGCGTGGGCTCCTCGACGCGGAACGACTCGAGCCGTCCTTCAGCCGAGAGCCGGTTCAACTCGTGGAGTGGATCGCGGGTCTCGATCACCACCTCCTGCCCGCCGACGCGTGCGTGCAGGCGCGGCGGGCCGCCGTAGGTGCCGATGAGTCCGGCGACCGTGTCGAGCGCGCGCACCTTGCCCGCATCCATGATGGCCACGCGATCGCACAGGCGCACCGCCTCCTCCATGTAGTGCGTGCTGTAGACGAGCGTGCGGCCCTGCGCGCGGAGGGCCTCGATGCTGTCGAAGATCGCGTTGCGCGACTGCGGATCCACGCCGACGGTGGGCTCGTCGAGCAGCACGAGGTCGGGCTCGTGGAGCACTGCGGCGGCGATGTTGAGGCGACGCTTCATGCCGCCCGAGTAGCCGCCCACGAGGTCGGCGCGCCGCTCCTGCAGGCCCACGAACGCCAGCGCCGCGTCGACACGCGCCCGCAGCGCCGTGCCCGAGAGCCCGTAGAGCCGCCCGAAGAACTCCAGGTTCTCCTCGGCGCTCAGCAGGTCGTATACCGCGAGGTTCTGGGGCGCCAGCCCGAGCCGGCGACGTGCCGACGGCGAGCTCGGCGCCCCGTATGTGCCGATGGTCACCTGCCCGGCGTCGGGGGCGAGCAACCCGGTGGCGACGTGCATGGTGGTGCTCTTCCCGGCGCCGTTGGGCCC
>NZ_JBIINP010000058.1:0-23993 GCF_044337415.1 Luteitalea sp. | reverse complement strand
GGCTACCAGTACCTCACCTCGGCACGCGCCGACGCCGTTCCCGCGACGACCGACGAACTGGCGCGCATGCGGGGCCGCGGGTGGCGGGTCACCTACACGGTGGGCGACACCACGCCCGAGGCCGGGCTGCCCATCGCCAACGCGCTCCGCTGGGATACCGGTGCGCAGGTCCGCTGGCAGCGCGGACCCATCACGACCTACGCGGCGGTGACACAGGGCACGCTCGGCGACCCTCGCCTGGCGGACGACAACGGCGGGGCGCAGGGCGCGGCGCGTGTCGTCTACACGCCCCACCCGGTGGTGACCGTGGGCGGCTCGGTGGCCCGCGGCCCGTACCTGGCCCGTTCGCTCACGCCGGACCTGCCCGGCACGTCGCTGCGCAGTCATCACCAGCAGGCGTACGGTGTGGACACCGAGATCTCGCGCGACCGCTGGATCCTGCGCGCCGAGGTGATCTGGAACCGGTGGGATCAGCCGGCGTTCGGCACCGAGCCCCGACGCGACCTCGACGCCCGGGCCGCGTACGTGGAGGGGCGCTATCGCCTCCGCCCCGGCCTCTACGTTGCCGGCCGCGCCGAGCACCTGGGGTTCTCCCGCATCACGACGACGCCGGGCGCCGTGGTCACCTGGGACGCACCGGTGCGCCGCTTCGAGCTGGGCGCGGGCTGGACCGTGTGGCGGCATGTGCTGCTCAAGGGCGTGTGGCAGCGCAACCGCCGCGACGGCGGGCGTGTCAGGGCCAGCGACCTCGGCGCCGTGCAGGTGGTGACGTGGTTCTGACGAGGCTGGCGGCGGGCGCACTGCTCGTGGTCGCCGGGTGGCTCGCGATCGGGGCGCCCGTCGGGGCCCAGTCCACCGGGGCGATTCGCGGGCGGTTCACGCTCCCGCCCCCGAAAGGCGACGCCCGTCGCCCGGCCCTCATCGATCCCCACTCCCGTCACCGGACCGGGCAGCCGCGCGTGGGGGTCGTCTATCTCGAGGTCGCGCCGAGCGCCGCCTTCGACGATGGCGTGCCCGTGCGTCGGGTGATGGACCAGCGCGAGGAGACCTTCGTGCCCCACGTGCTGGCCATCCGCACGGGGACGATCGTGGACTTCCCCAACAGCGACCGGGTGTACCACAACGTGTTCTCGCTGTCGGTGACGCGCCGCTTCGACCTCGGCCGGTACGCGGCCGGGCGGTCGAAGGCGGTCCGGTTCGACAGGCCGGGAGTCGTGCGGGTGTTCTGCGACATCCACTCGCACATGAACGCCTTCATCGTGGTGTTCGCGCACCGGTACTTCGACGTCACCCAACCCGACGGCTCGTACCAGCTCCCCCCGGTGCCTCCGGGCACCTACACCGTCGCCGGGTGGTACGAGGGCAATGTCCTCGTGAGCCGCCAGGTCGTCGTCCGAGGCGGCGAGGCGGCCGTGGTGGACCTGCAGGCCCCGTGATGCGCACGCTCGGGTCGCTCACCAACCGCCTCTTCGTCGTGTGCGTGGCGCTCTCGATTGCGTCGATCGGCGCCGCCATGCTCTTCGTGAGCGCGCGCCTCACACGCGAGCACGACCGGACCACCGCGGCGCGACAGGCCGAGACCGTGGCGCTCGTCGAGCGGCAGCGGCAGGCGCTCCTCGACACGTCGACGCGGTTGTCGCGGCTGGTGGCCGACCTGCCCAAGCTGAAGGCCGCGCTCGCCACCGGCGATGCCGCCACCATCGCCCCAATCGTCGCCAGCTACCGCGAGGACGTGGGCGCCGATGCGTTGATCGTGAGCGACGAGGCCGGTCGCGCCCTGTTCTCCGCGGGCGATACGCGCGGCGCGGTGTCCGCGCGGAGCCTGGCGCTTCCTGCGGGCCAGCCACCGGGCCAGCCCCGGTTCCTCACGGAACGGCACCCGCGCGGCATCCTCCAGTTGGTCACCGTGCCCATCTCGATCGGCGTCGAGTCCGTGGAGCAACTCGGCCTGTTGTCGGTCGGCATGCTCCTGGACGAAGCGCAGGCCAGGGCGCTGCGCGCCTCGACGGGCAGCGAGATCGCGTTCGCGGTCGGCAACGAGGTGCTGGCGGCCTCGCTCGGCGCAGCGACCGTGCCGGCGCTCACGCGGGCGCTGTCGCAGAGCACGCAGGGCACGCTGCCCATCGGCGGGGTCAACTACGGCTGGCACGCCGTGCCGCTGCGTCCGCTCCCGGGGGAGGCGAGCGCGGGCCGCGCCGATGCGCGCCTGCTGGTGCTGCACTCCACCGCCGAAGCCGAGGCCACCCTCCAGAGCGTGCGCGCCGCGCTCGCGCTCATCGCGCTCCTCACGGCGCTGGTGGCCAGCGCGGCCAGCTTCGCCGTGGCACGCACCATCACCCGGCCCCTGTCGGCCCTCACGGCCTCGATGCGCGAGATGGCCCGCACCGGCACGCTGGCGCCCCTGCGTGCCCCGGGTCGGGGGCATGCCTGGGACGACGAGGACGTCCGCCTGCTGACCGGCTCGTTCGAGACGATGACCGCCGCACTCGGCAGGTTCCAGCAGCAGGCGGCGGAGCGCGATCGCCTGACGGCCCTCGGCCGACTGTCCACCGTCATCGCGCACGAGATCCGCAACCCCCTGATGATCGTGCGCGGGGCGTTGCGGGGACTCCGGCGACAGGAGGATCCCGCCGTTGCCGACGCCGCCGCCGACATCGAGGAGCAGGTGCAGCGCCTCGACCGCGTCGTCAACGACGTGCTCGACTTCGCGCGCCCGGTCCAGCTCGAGGTGTCGCCGGCCTCCCTTCATGCGATCTGCCGGGAAGCCGTCGCCGCCTGCATGGCCGCCGAGCCGGAGCCGCCGGTCACGTTGTTGCTGGAGGAGGCCGCCGACAAGGTGCGGACCGATGCCCATCGCCTGCGTGCCGTGCTGGTGAACCTCGTCTCCAACGCCCGGGAGGCCGTGCGGTCCGCCGGGCGCGCACCCGGCGAGGCGGTGGTGACCGTCGGCACGCACCGTGCAAGCGCGGCATTCGTGATCGAAGTGACGGACACCGGCGTCGGCATCGACCCCGCGCTCGTGGGGCAGGTCTTCGAGCCCTACTTCACCACGCGCCGGACCGGCACCGGCCTGGGACTGGCCATCGCGCGCAACATCGTGGAGGGCCTCGGCGGCACCATCACGCTGGAGAGCCGCCCGGGCGAGGGCACCACCGTGCGCCTCACGATCCCCCAGGAGGCGACCGGGTCATGACGCACGGGACCGTTCTCCTCGTCGACGACGAGGAGAAGATTCTCAAGACGCTCGGGCGTGCGCTGCGCGAGGACGAGCACGAGGTGACGACCACGGCGTCGCCACAGGAGGCGCTGCGGCTGCTCTCGGCCCGGCAGTTCGACGTGCTGGTGATCGACTACCTGATGCCCGTCATGACGGGGCTCGACGTGGTGCGGGGGCTCCAGGCCATGCCCGAGGCCGAGCGGCCGGCCGTGTTGATGATGACGGCCCATGGCACGGTGAAGCATGCCGTCGAGGCGATGAAGCTCGGCGTGCGCGACTACCTCCAGAAGCCGTTCGACATCGACGAACTGATGGTGGGCGTCCGCCGGGCCGTGGAAGAACAGCAGGCCCGCAGCGGACTCCGGTACCTGCTGGCCGAGCAGAGCGCCCAGTTCGGGCAGTACGGCATCGTCGGGCGGAGTCGGGCGGTGCAGGACGTGATCGCGCGCGTCGAACTCGTGGCGAAGAGCCGCAGCACGGTCCTCATCACCGGTGAGACCGGCACCGGCAAGGAACTGGTGGCCCGGGCCATCCACGATCGCAGTGCGGAGCGGGCGCAGCCGCTGATCCGCGTCAACTGTGCCGCGCTGCCGGAATCCCTGCTGGAATCGGAGCTGTTCGGCCACGTCCGTGGCGCGTTCACCGGCGCGGTCAACGCGCGCAAGGGCCGGTTCGCGCTGGCCGACGGCGGGTCGATCTTCCTCGACGAGATCTCCACCGTGAGCCCGAGCGTGCAGGCCAAGCTGCTGCGCGTGCTGCAGGAGAAGGAGTTCGAGCCGTTGGGCGCCGAGCGCACGCAGAAGGTGGATGTGCGCGTCATCGCAGCGACCAACCGCGACCTGCAGGTCATGGCGGCGGAGGGCAGGTTCCAGAACGACCTGTACTACCGCCTCAACGTGATTCCCATCCGGATCCCGCCGCTGCGAGAACGGCGCGAGGACATCCCGTTGCTCGTGGAGCATTTCACGCGCCGCATCGCCACCTCGCTCGGCAAGCCGGACCTGCGCATGGACGACGCCGCGCTGGACGCGCTCGCCAACTACGGCTGGCCGGGCAACGTGCGGGAACTGGAGAACACGATCGAACGCGCGGTGGTGCTGGCCACGGGGCCGACGATCACGCCCGACCTGGTCCTGCTGATGCCGGGGGCCCAGGGTGCCGGCACCGGCCTGCCCTCGGGACGGCTGCACGAGAACGTCTCGTGGGCCGAACGCGAGTCGATCCTGTCGGCGCTGCGGGCCTCGGGCGGCGTGAAGAAGGATGCCGCCGAGGCGCTGGGCATCAGCCAGCGCGCCCTGTCGCATTACCTGGGGAAGCACGGGATCGATTGAGTCATGCCTCATGCCTCATGCCTCATGCCTCATGACGCATGGCGCATGACGTTCCAGCCCCCAGCCCCCAGCCCCCAGCCCGCATCTCCGAGTGTTTACGTAATTCGTAAGCGCTTACGCCGTCCGTGTCCGGGCGCGCGTGGCACCCCCGAAGAATCGATGGAAACGCGCCTCGATGGTGCGGCACGGGCCTTGCCTTTGTCAGGGCATGGAGGGAAGACCCGTGTCCCAGAGTGAGTGGCGCCGCAGCGCGCTGGCCATGCCGTTCCTGGCACTTGGCCTCGTGGTCTCGCTCGCGGCGCAGCAAGCGCCGCGCGTGATCGAGGTCAAGGCGAAGAAGTACGACTTCGAGCCCTCCACCATCCAGGTGGCGCAGGGCGAGCGGGTGGTGCTGCGCGTGACATCGGTCGATCGCCTGCACGGCATCGGCATCAGGAGGTTCAAGGTGAACGCCGAAGTCCCGAAGGGCGAGACGGTGGATGTGGAGTTCGTGGCCAGCGAGGCTGGCACGTTCCCGGTGCTGTGCACCGAGGAATGCGGCAAGGGGCATGACGACATGACGGGCACGCTCGTCGTGAAGGCGGTGGCACAGTGAAGGTCCGGACTCTCCGATCCCTGGCACTTGCGGCGTGCGTCGGCCTCCTCGCGTTCGCGAGCGGGTGCGACGAGAAGCTGACTGATATCGCGGGGCCGTCGCCCGGCCTGACGCCGACGTACTCGAGCATCTCGCAGAACATCTTCGCGAGCACCGACAGTTCCGGTCGCACGGCCTGCACGCAGTGCCACACCGACCAGGGCCGCACGCCCGCCGCCGGCCTCAACCTGCGGCCGGAAGTCGGCTACGCGCAGTTGGTGAACATGCCCGCGCCGCAGAAGCCTGGCGCGATCCGCGTGATTCCCGGCGACGCCGAGAACAGCTACCTCGTGCAGAAGCTCGATGGCACGCCCGGGATCATCGGCCAGCGCATGCCCCGCAACGCCGGCCCGTTCGTCACCGAGGGCCAGATGCTCATCATCCGCCGCTGGATCAACCAGGGCGCGCAGAACAACTGAGGCGCACATGAAGACGACTTTCCTTGCCACTGCGCTCACGTTGGTCGCGATCGGGGCCCTGCCCGCGGCCGCACAGGACGCGCGCACCGAGCCCGCCTCCACGCCGAAGACCACGGCGGAGGCACCCAAGCCGACGGCAGACACGCCGAAGGCCGGTGAGGCCCCCGCGGCTCCTGCCGCGCCGGCCACCGCCGAGGACCCCAAGCCTGCCGACGCTGCTGCCGCGGTGCAGGACGACGAGGACGATCCGGATCTCGACGTCAACCAGGCGCAGCCCGACTACAACCTCGTGAACCTGCCGACCACGCTGCGCATGCCGCGCGGCAAGTTCGCGTTCCGCGTCACGCACCGCTTCGGCCGGCCGCTGGACGACGGCAACTTCGGTGACCTCGCGGCGGACCTGTTCGGTCTCGACGCCGGCGGCCTCATCGGTCTCGAGGTGCGCTACGGGCTGCTGAAGGGCACCCAGATCGGCGTGCTGCGCACGAGCGATCGCACGATCCAGTTCTTCGCCCAGCAGCAGATCGCGCCGCAGGAGAAGTTCGGCGTCGGCCTTGCGCTCAACCTCACGGCCGACGGCACGAACAACTTCCAGGACAGCTACTCGCCGGGCATCGGCCTGGTCGTGTCGCGCGAGATCGGCAAGCGCGGCGCCATCTATGTCGAGCCAACGTGGGTCAACAACACCAACACGCTGCCGAGCGAACTGGTCGACGACAACGACTCGTTCCTCATCGGCATCGGCGGCCGCATCCGCATGACGCGGCGGTCGTACCTGGTGGTGGAAGCCGCGCCACGGGTGAGCGGCTACGACGCGGGGCGCACCCACGGCGCCATCGGCCTCGAGATGCGGGCGGGCAACCACGCCTTCCAGCTGAACTTCTCGAACGGGCTCCAGACGACGATGGGCCAGATCGCGCGCGGCGGCACGCCGGACGACTGGTTCATCGGGTTCAACATCTCGCGCAAGTTCTGGTGAGGTGCACGAGGTCGGAATCGACGCGGACCTGACGGTCGGTCGGGTGGGCGCCTGGCACCGCCGGTCGTCTGCGTCGGTTCCTTCAGCAGCCGGGAGAGTCACGGATGTCCCCGCATCCGTCGGCTCTCCCGCGCTGCGTCGTGGTGGCATCTCGACGGGCCGGGCTCGGAGAGCCGGCCCTACCGCCCAGACGAAGGCGAAGCCGACAGGCGACAGGCAGCCTGTGGCCTGTAGCCTGTGGCCTGTAGCCCTCCCTGCTGACCAAAGTCGTGCGGCTTACGTGCGCCGAAAGCCGTTTACGCGAGCGGTAAGCCCGGAAGTCCCGCGACATCCGGATCGTGCGTGTTCCCGGTCGCCGCGAATCGGCACGACGCTTGCTATAGAGAGTATCGGTTCAAGGGGCCGACGGTCTGGCGATCTTGGCGGTGGGTTGGGCAGCCGGCAGCCAGGCCAGACCGTCGACCTCCTTGCTTCAAGCGGGTGAGGCCATCGGGGGCATACCCCGAGGCCTTTCCCGCCCACGTGTCCCTCACCCCCGGGGGGCATCGGATCCGACGGCCGACGCCAGGCCATCCACCAGATCCACCACTTCGTACATCCACGGGCGTGGCGACCGGCGCGATCCGGGCTGTCGCCTGCAGGCCGCGTGTCCGGGGGGCTAGGAGTCCGAGGCGACGGCGACAGCGGCGGGGCGCAGCACGTCGTCGCCGATCAGGTAGCCGGGAGCCGCGACTCCTGCCACCACGCCCTCGCCGAATTGCTCGGTGACCGGTACCACGGTGATGGCCTCGTGGCACTCCGGATCGAACGGCTCGCCGAGCGGCTCGATCCGGCTGATGCCGTATCCCGCGAGCTTGTGCAGGAACTGCTGCCGCACGAGCTCGACGCCGGAGAACAGCGCGTCGGCGCTGCCGCCCGCGTGGGCGGCTGCCAGAGCGCGATCGAGGTTGTCCACCACCTCGAGCAGGTCGGCGAACACCGAGCGGCGCGAGAGCTCGGCGTCGCGCGCCGCGTCCTTGCGCACGCGCAGGCGCATCGCCTCGAACTCGCGCTGCGCCTCGTGCACGGCGTTGATGTACTCCTGCAGCTGCTCGTTCTTCTCCGCGAGCTGCTGCTCGAGCTCCTGCACGTACGACGGCTTCTCGAAGAGGACCGGCTCCTCTGCTGCAGCGGACGCCGGCGCATCCTCGGCGACGGCGCGCGCCCACCAGCGACGATCGACGACCTTCACGGGCTCCTGCGGGTCACTCATGCATCCACCGTGTCTTTCGCTGCCGGCGCCGGCGTGCTGACGATGTCGAACGTGAGCGCGCCGTCCTTCAGCCCGATGGTCACGCTGCCGCCGTGCTCGAGGCGCCCGAACAGGATCTCGTCGGTGAGCGGGTCGCGGACCTCGGCCTGGATGATGCGGGCGAGCGGCCGCGCCCCGTAGACCGCGTCGTAGCCCTTCTCGGCCAGCCACGTGCGGGCCTCGGGTTCGAGCGTGATCGCGACGCGGCGCTCGGCCAGCTGCGCCTCGAGCTGCAGCACGAACTTCTCGACGATCGTCTCGACCACGCTGGGCGACAGCGAGCCGAACGTGACGGTGGCGTCGAGGCGGTTGCGGAACTCCGGGCTGAAGATGCGCTCGAGCGCCTGCTTGGCGCGCCCGGCGGCGCCCTTGCCCGACGGCATGCCGCTGAAGCCCACCAGCGTCTGGCTCATCTCGCGCGACCCCGCGTTGGACGTCATGATCAGGATCACCTGCCGGAAGTCCGCCTTGCGCCCCGTGTTGTCGGTGAGCGTGGCGTGGTCCATCACCTGCAGCAGGATGTTGTAGATGTCCGGGTGCGCCTTCTCGATCTCGTCGAGCAGCAGGACGGCGTACGGATCCTTGCGGATGGCGTCGACCAGCAGCCCGCCCTGCTCGAAGCCGACGTAGCCCGGGGGCGCGCCGATGAGCCGTGCCACGGCGTGCTTCTCCATGTACTCCGACATGTCGAAGCGCACGAACTGGTTGCCGAGGTGGATGGCCAACTGCTTGGCCAGTTCCGTCTTGCCCACGCCTGTCGGGCCGGTGAACAGGAAGCACCCGGCCGGCTTGTCGGGCTGCCCGAGGCCGGCCCGTGCGCGCTTGATCGCCCGCGCCACGGCCTTGACCGCGTCGTCCTGGCCGAAGACCACGCGCATCAACTGCTCCTCGAGCGTGCGCAGCCGTTCCTTGTCGGAGGCCTGCGCCTGCTTGTCGGGGATGCGGGCCATGCGCGCGATGACGCGCTCGATCTCCGGTACGTCGACGATCTGGCGGGGCGTGTTCTCGGCCGGCGGCTCGCCCGTCACGGGCTGACCTGTCGAGTCCTTGCCAGGCGTGGCCTCTGCGGAGGCGGGCACCCGGGCTTCGGCCGTGACGCCCTCGGCCGCGTTCGCACCGGCCCTGACCGACGTCGCCGAGGTGGACAGTCGCAGCATCGCCCCGGCCTCGTCGAGGACGTCGATGGCGCTGTCGGGCAGGCGATAGTCGCGCAGGTGCCGCCCGGCCAGCTTCGCGGCGGTCTCGATCGCCGGGTCGGTGTACCGCACGTGGTGATGGTCCTCGTAGCGGCTGCGCAGGCCCTTCAGGATCGTGACGGTCTCCTCGACCGACGGTTCCTCGATGACGACCTTCTGGAGCCGGCGCGCCAGCGCGCGGTCCTTCTCGACCTGCTTGAACTCCTCGAAGGTCGTCGCACCGATCACGCGGATGTCCCCGGCGCTCAGCACGGGCTTGATCAGCGTGGCGAGGTCCATCGTGCCGCCGGTCGTGGCGCCGGCGCCGACCGTGCTGTGCATCTCGTCGATGAACAGGATCGGCTTGGGGCGCTTGGCCAGCGCGTTGACGACGGCCTTGAAGCGCTCCTCGAAGTCGCCGCGGAAGCGCGTGCCCGCGAGCAGCGCGGTGGCGTCGAGGGAGAACACCTCCGCGTCCTTCAGCACCGACGGCACGTCGTCCTGCAGCAGGCGCTGCGCGAGGCCCTCGGCAAGCGCGGTCTTGCCGACGCCCGGCTCCCCGACGAACATCGGGTTGTTCTTGCGGCGACGGCAGAGGATCTCCATCGTGCGCTGCACCTCGGCCGTGCGGCCCACGAGCGGATCGAGCGCGCCCGCCTTGGCCTTGACCGTCAGGCTGACGGCATAGGCGTCGAGCGGCGTGCGCGAGGTGGACGAGCCCTCGTCGCCCTGCCCGGCTGCGGCCGGCCGCTCGTCGCCGGCGGGTTCGTCGGGCGCCGGCACCTTCGAGATGCCGTGGCTGATGTAGTTCAGTACGTCGAGGCGCGTCACGCCCTGGCCCTCGAGCAGCTGGGCGGCGTACGAGCGGTTCTGCTGGAGCAGGGCGGCCAGCAGGTCGCCCGCCTGCACCTCGCTCTTGCCGGCGCTCTGCACGTGGAGCACGGCGGTCTGCAGGGCACGGCGGAACGCCAGCGTCTGCTCGGGCTCCTTCTGGGCGCCGCGCGGGAACTGCTCGATGTTCTGCTGCAGGAACTTGTCGAGTTCGGACCGCAGGCGCGGGAGGTCGGCGCCGCAGGCGGCGAGGATGCGTTCGGCCTCGGTGTCGTGCGCCAGGACGTAGAGGAGATGTTCGAGCGTGAGGTGCGTATGGCGACGCGAGGTCGCCTCGCGATAGGCGACGCCTAGCAGCAGCTCGACGGATGCGCTGAACATGGGACTTACTCCTCTTCCAGGGCCGCCCGCAGCGGATACCCGTTCTGGCGGGCGAGTTCGTGCACCGCCTCCACCTTGGTTTCGGCCACCTCGAAGGTGTACACGCCGCACAGGCCCTTCCCCTGCGTGTGCACCTGCATCATGATGCGGAACGCCTCGGCAGGGGTCTTGTGGAACACGGTCTCGAGGACTTCGACGACGAAGTCCATCGTGGTGTAGTCGTCGTTGATCAGCAGGACCTTGAAGCGCGCGGGCTCCTTGGTCTGCTTCTCGGTACGTTCGAGGACGAGGTCGCCCGATTTCTGTCGTGTGTCGGTCATCGACGTGCTGACCGGCCCACGGGTGCTCCCAGGGGTCCGGATCGCGGCTCGCTGATCTCCACCATCAGTATACGGACGCTGGCCGCGGCCCGCCGGACGAACGGGCGGGCCGGAGGTAATTCCGCGATGCCGGGAATGCCGGGAATGTCGAGAGCCATCGGCCTTCCGGAGGGTGCCCACAGCCGCCCTTGCCGCGGAATGTCGAGTGTGTCCGACGTTCTGGAGGCCGACAACCGTCGACATTCCCGGCATCGCTGCATCGCAGCATTGCCATAATTCAGCAATGCAGGTTCTTGCTCACCAGCTCCGCTACGCCGACGGCCAGTTCCGTGGCACGCCCGGCGTCATCGCGACGGCCGTCCTGGAGGGACCCTCGGGGCTGGCCCTGGTCGACCCCGGGCCGACCACCGACCTGGCGGCGCTGGAGGCCGACCTGGCGTCCGGCGGCCTGAGCCTCGAGGACGTGGAGGCAATCCTGCTCACGCACATCCACCTCGACCACGCCGGCGCGGCGGGCACCATCGTCAGGCGGGCGCCCCGCTGTCGTGTGTATGTGCACGAACGAGGCGCCCCGCACATGTCGGCGCCCGACAAGCTCATCACCAGCGCCACCCAGATCTACGGCGACCAGATGGATGTGCTGTGGGGGGAGTTCGCCGCCGTCCCCGAGGCCAACCTGCAGGTGCTGCGCGGCGGCGAGTCGCTGACCGTCTGCGGGCACGCCATCGAGGTCGCCTACACCCCGGGGCACGCCCAGCATCACGTGAGCTACCTGCACCGCAGCTCGGGCATCGCCTTCGTGGGCGACACCGCCGGGTGCCGGACGACCCACATGCAGTCGGTGATGCCCCCGACGCCGCCGCCCGACATCGACGTGCCGACGTGGCATCGCAGCGTGGCCCGCATCCTGGACTGGCAGCCCTCCGGCCTGTTCCTCACCCACTTCGGGCCCGTGACGGCCGTGGTGGCCCACATGGCCGAGCTGCTCGATCGCCTGGAGGTGATGCGCGGACTGGCTCGTGGCCTTGCCGGCGACCAGACGCTCGACGACAGCGAGCGCGAGGCCCGGTTCGTGGAGGAACTGCGGCGCGTGTTCCGCCAGCAGTTGAACGACGCCGAGCTGCGCCGCCTCGAGCTCGGCGTGCCGTTCCCGATGTGCTGGGGCGGCCTGGCCCGCGCGATCCGCAAGGGCCTCGCGTAGGGTCCGGCGAAGGTCCCGGTCGACCTGAAGGTCGACCGCCACGAACCGAGAATCCAGGCTCGGCGCGTCCACATCTGCTCGTGGGCGCCGACCGCTGTTCCCCGGGGCGAAATCTGTTCGTGGGCGTCGACCTTCAGGTCGACGCGCAGGACACCCCCTGCACTATGCTTCGGCCATGCCACACGTGGGGCGCCTGGCCCTCGCCGGCCTGCTCGCCGCGAGCCTGGCACCGGTCTCCGTACTCGCCCAGTCCGCATCGCCGCCGGGTGCCGCCACCTTTGCCGAGCGGTGCGCGCCGTGCCATGGCGCTGACGGCCGCGGCGGCGAGCGCGGCCCTGATCTCGTCGGGACGCCGGGGGCCTCCCGGCGGTCGGTCGACGAAATCGCGCGCGTCGTGCGAGACGGAGTCCCCGGTGGCGGCATGCCGGCCGTGCCGCTACCTGCCGACGACATACGCGCGGTTGCCGCCCACGTGCGAAGCCTGGCGCTCGCGGCACGAGTGCCGCCCACCTGGCCTCGGACGCGGCTCGCGGTCGGCAACGGACGTACCGCCGAGGGCCTGGTCCTGTCCGAAGGTGCCGCCGACCTCACCCTGTTGACGCCAGCCGGCGACCTGCTGCCGATCGCCCGTGCCGACGTCGCACGGTCCGAGCCGCTCGGCCGTGCCGAGATGCCGGTCCTCACGCCCAGATCCACCACGCCGCCGCCCGGCCCTGGTGACTGGGCCACCTACAACGGCGACGTCTCGGGCAACCGCCATTCGCCACTCACCCGCATCACACCGGCCAACGTGCCGACGCTGCGGCCGACCTGGACGTTCGCCGTCCCCGGCGCGCGCAACCTCCGCACCACGCCGCTGGTCGTCGGTGGCGTGATGTACGTGACGGCCCCGAACGAGGTATTCGCGCTCGACGCGGCGACGGGCCGGCAGATCTGGCATGCGCGAGAGCCGCGCACCCCGGGCGTGATCGGCGACGCCGGCGCCGGGGTCAACCGCGGCGTGGCGATCGCCGGCGACCGCCTGTTCGCGGTCACCGACGATGCGCGACTCGTGGCCCGGCACCGCGCCAATGGACAGGCGCTCTGGGAGACCCGCCTGGCGGACTACCGGGCCCACTACGGCGCGACATCCGCGCCCCTGGTGGTGGGCGACCTCGTGGTGACCGGCGTGTCCGGGGGCGACGAGGGGGTCCGTGGGTTCGTGGCGGCCTTCGACATCGCCACAGGACGCGAGGTCTGGCGATTCTGGACCGTGCCCGCTCGCGGCGAACCGGGCTCGGAGACCTGGCAGGGCACGGCCCTCGAACACGGCTGCGCGGCGACCTGGCTCACCGGGTCGTACGACGCGGTCCTGGACCAGCTGCTCTGGACGACCGGGAACCCGTGTCCGGACTACAACGGCGACGAGCGCAAGGGCGACAACCTCTGGTCCAACTCGGTGCTCGCGCTCGACCCGCGAACCGGCCGACTGAAGTGGCACTTCCAGTTCACGCCGCACGACCTCAACGACTGGGACGCCGTGCAGACGGTGATTGCCGTCGATGCGCCCTTCGACGGCCGCACCCGACGCCTGCTCCTGCAGGCCAACCGCAATGGCTTCTTCTACGTGCTCGACCGCGAGTCGGGGCAGCCCCTGCGGGCGACGCCGTTCATCCGCAACCTGAACTGGGCGACGGGCGTGGACGCGGCCGGTCGGCCCCTGCGCATCGACGGCATGACGCCGAGCGTGCGAGGGACCGTCGTGTGTCCCTCGGTCGAGGGCGCGACCAACTGGATGTCGCCGGCCTTCGATCCGGCGTCGGGCCTGTACCTGGTGCAGGCGCTCGAGCGCTGCAGCGTCTTCCAGAAGTCGTCGCGCGGCTTCGAACCGGGCGAGTCCTTCTATGGGGGCAGCACACGCCGCGTACCCGGCGAGACCGGCGGCAAGGTGCTGCGCGCGATCGAGGTCGCCACGGGGAAGATCGCCTGGGAACTGCCGCAGGTCGGCGAGGGCGACACCTGGGCGGGCGTGCTCACCACGGTCACCGGCCTGGCCTTCACGGGTGAAGACGATGGGCAGTTCACCGCGCTGGACGTGCGAACGGGGCGCCGGCTCTGGCAGTTCCCGGCCAATGCCGACTGGCGCGGGTCGCCGATGACCTACCTGGCACGCGGCCACCAGCACGTCGCGATCGCCGGCGGCGGCGTCATCTACGCCTTCAGCCTTGGCGAGTCGACACAGAGGTAGGGCGGCGTGTCCCACGCCGCCGCAATTCCTGATCACAGCGGCGCGGTGGGACACCGCGCCCTACCTCGGTAGTAAGGCGACGCCCTGCGCCTGATCTATGCTTCGCGCATGCGACGCACGCTGGCCCTGACCGTGGTGTGTCTGTTGGCGCTGCCCCTGGCCGCGCAGCAGGCACCGGAGTACGACTTCCTGATCAAGGGCGGCCGGGTGATCGACCCGCGCAGCGGGCTCGACGCCGTGCGCGACGTCGCCATCAAGGACGGCAGGATTGCGGCGGTCACGGCCGACATCCCCGCGACGCGCGCCATGAAGGCCGTCGACGCCAAGGGCCTCGTCGTCACGCCCGGCCTCATCGACCTGCACGTGCATGTGTACCCGGGCGAGAAGCTGCGCGATTACGCGGGCGGCGACTGGAGCATCTTCCCTGACGGCTTCACGCTGCGCAGCTGCGTGACCACCGTGAACGATGCGGGCACGTCGGGCTGGCGCAACTTCCCGGACTTCAAGCGGCGCATCATCGACGAATCGAAGACGCGCGTGGTCGCGTTCCTCAACATCGTCGGCAACGGCATGGGGTCGGGGCCGATCGAGCAGGACCCCAACGACATGGACGGCGCGGCGACGGCCGCCATGGCCCTGCAGCACAAGGGCGTCGTGGTCGGCATCAAGAGCGCGCACTACAACGGCACGGACTGGAAGCCCTACGAGCAGGCCGTGATCGCGGGCACGAAGGCCGACATCCCCGTGATGATCGACTTCGGTGGCAACGTGAAGGCCGGGCGCACGCTGATGGACCTGTTCATGAAGCAGCTGCGGCCGGGCGACATCTTCACGCACATGTACGGGGGCGTGCGCGGCGAGCAGGACGCCACCACGAAGGGGCCGAGCGCGGCGATGGTGGAGGCCCGGAAGAAGGGCATCATCTTCGACGTCGGCCACGGCGGCGCGAGCTTCCGGTACTCGGCGGCGATCCCGATGATGAAGGCCGGCTTCCTGCCCGACTCGATCTCCACCGACATCCACACCAGCAGCATGAACTCGGCGATGAAGGACATGCTCAACGTGATGGGCAAGTTCATGGCGATGGGAGAGCCGCTGGTGGAGGTGATCCGGCAGTCGACGTGGAACCCGGCGCGCCAGATCAAGCTGGAGACGCTCGGCCACCTGTCGGTGGGCGCCGCGGCCGACGTCGCGGTGCTGCGCGTGGAGCAGGGGCGGTTCGGCTTCGTCGATCCGGTCGGCGGCCGCCTCGAGGGCACGCAGCGGCTGCAGTGCGAACTCACCGTGCGCGATGGCAAGGTCGTGTACGACCTCAACGGCCTCATTGCCGACCCGTGGGACACACTGCCCGCCACGGCGCGGGGCGGCGACCCTCGGTGGGATCGAACGCGCGGCCATTAGTCATTCGCCGCGCGTCCGCCGTGAATGCTGCGATGCCGGGAATTCCGGGAATGCTGCAAGGCAAAGGGCGAAGGGGCAAAAGGTCCGAGCCCCTAGCCCCCAGCCCCCAGCATCGCTGATGTTCCGGACTGCCGTGGCTTACCGGCGGTAACGCCGGCGCGCGGCGCCGAGCAGGCCGAGGCCGACGAGCGCGAGGGTGGTCGGCTCGGGCACGCCCGGGTCGGCCGTGTTGTAGGCGATGTTGTCGAACTCGAACGCGTAACCCCTGCTCGACGCAACCACCCGGTCGAACGCCTCGGTCGAGACGACGTTGACGTAGTAGGTGCCCATCATTCCCTGGTCGCCGTTGGCCACGGCGGCGACGTTCGAGCCGGTCACCGTGCCGATGAGCGCGTCGCCCGCGTAGAAGTCCAGCGAGTTGTACGTGTCGACCGAGCCCCACAGCAGCCCGAAGTACTTCTGCGCCGACGCGAACCGCATGGTCGCGTTGGCGCCCTGCACGGCCTTGGCGCTGCCCGTGGAGATGTAGCGCGACTGGTCGACCCCGTCGGCATCGCCGAACGCGACGCCGTTGCCGTTGGACGCGAAGGGCGCGGCGTACTTGCCGGAGACCGCGCCGGTCACCACGCCACCATCGGGCGTGAAGGTCACCGTGACCGTGCCGTTGCTGCCGCCGGTGAGGCCGAGCGGAAGCCAGTTGAGGTTGTCCTTGGCCACGCCGGTGGGGGCACCCCCGACCGAGCTGGAAATCGTCAACGGGCCGGCGTGCGCCGTGCTGGACACCAGCACGACCAGGAGGGCGAATACGACTCTCGACATGATGCTCGCGCTTTCCTGCGACGGGCTGGGGGAGTCGTCGCGCAGTGGCGTTTGGCGCCACATCCAACCCCGTGCGGGGCTGGGTACCGATTACCTAAGCGAGAACCGTACCAACTCGATTTCCTTGTTCTTCTGCATCGTTTGCCCTGCCTGAGGATGAGAAGTTTCACTTCGTGGAGACTTCTTGCTTCTTGAGGCCATTGAAGTCTTCTCAATGAGCGACTTGTTGTGTTGGGGGGGGAGGACCGGTTCTCGCTGACGGCGTGGACCGCATCCGGCGGCGGTAGACTGTGCCGATGTCCGACGCCACCGTCGCCAGCCTCTCGGCGCGCCGCCGCGTGCCTCCCACCGTCAACGAACCCATCCGCAGCTACGCCCCGGGCACGCCCGAGCGCGCGTCGCTGAAGACGCGGCTGGCCAGCATGGCCACCGAGCACGTCGACGTGCCCGTCATCGTCAACGGCAAGGAGTACCGCACAGGCGACACCGCGCCCATCGTGATGCCGCACGACCACCAGCACGTGCTCGGCACCTGGCACAAGGCCACGCCCGAACTGGTGCAGGAGGCGATCGCGACGACGGCCGCCGCGCGCGTCGAGTGGAGCCGCTGGCCGTGGGAAGACCGCGTGGCGGTGTTCCTGCGCGCCGCGGAGCTGCTGTCGACGACCTGGCGCGACACCCTCAATGCCGCGACGATGCTCGGGCAGAGCAAGACGGCGTTCCAGTCCGAGATCGATGCGGCGTGTGAGCTGATCGACTTCTTCCGCTTCGGCGCGCTGTTCGCGCAGGATCTGTACGGCGAGCAGCCGGTCAGCGAGAAGGGTGTCTGGAACCAGACCGACTACCGCCCGCTCGAGGGCTTCATCTACGCCGTCAGCCCCTTCAACTTCACGGCCATCGGCGGCAACCTGTCGGGTGCGCCGGCCATGGCGGGCAACACCGTCATCTGGAAGCCGGCGCAGACGGCGATGCTGAGCGGCTACTACGTGATGAAGCTGCTCGAGGCCGCTGGCCTGCCCCCGGGCGTCATCAACTTCGTGCCGGGCGACCCGATCCCGATCTCCGACGCGCTGCTGTCGCACCGCGATCTCGGCGGCGTGCACTTCACGGGCAGCACGACGGTCTTCAACAGCATGTGGAAGACCATCGGCTCCAATATGGGCCGCTACCGCTCCTACCCGCGCATCGTCGGCGAGACGGGCGGCAAGGACTTCATCATGGCGCACCCGTCGGCCGACGTGGACTCGCTGGCGGTGGCGATCGTCCGCGGATCGTTCGAGTACCAGGGCCAGAAGTGCTCGGCGTGCAGCCGCGTGTACATCCCGCAGTCGCTGTGGGCCGGCGTGCGCGACCGCATGGTGGCGATGATGGCCGACATCCGCATGGGCGACCCGCGCGACTTCCGCAACTTCATGGGCGCGGTGATCGACGAGCGATCGTTCACGAAGATCGGCGGCTACCTCGACGAGGCGCGCGCCGCGGGGACGATCGTCGCCGGCGGTGAGGCGTCGAAGGAGAAGGGCTACTTCGTGTCGCCGACGCTGGTGAAGGTCGACGACCCGAGCCACCGGATCCTGTGCGAGGAGATCTTCGGACCTGTCGTCGCCGCCTACGTGTACCCAGACGATCAGTACGTGGAGACGATGCAGATCGTCGACCAGACGTCGCCGTACGCGCTGACCGGGGCGATCTTTGCCAACGATCGCCAGGCCATCCGCCTCGCGCACACGCACCTGCGCAACGCGGCCGGCAACTTCTACATCAACGACAAGTGCACCGGCGCGGTGGTGGGCCAGCAGCCGTTCGGCGGTGCGCGTGGGTCTGGCACCAACGACAAGGCCGGCAGCAAGCTGAACTTCCTCCGCTGGGTCAGCCCGCGTTCGATCAAGGAAACGTTCGTGCCGCCGACCAGCTATCCGTATCCCTTCATGGGGGAAGAGTAGCGGGCGCGGTGGCAATTGGAGAGGGCGGCTCGGGAATTTGACATGTGAAATTCTCGGGGGCGCGCGGCTCGCGCCGGCGGCGCCCCTCGCGGCGCCGCGAGCGAGCGAAGGCCGAAGGCCAAGCCGCCGGGAATTTCCAATCTCCAATTTCAAATTGCCATCGCAGTACACTGCCCACCCATGACACATCGGACACGAGTGGCAGCGTTCTGCAGGCGACTGTGCGTGTGGGGGGGCGTGCTGGCCCTCCTGGGAGCTGCCACGGCGGCCCATGCGCAAGCGCCCACGCAAGCCGCGCGTCCCAACATCGTCCTGATCTACCTCGACGACCTCGGCTACGGCGACCTGTCCGCCAACGGCAGCACCACGATCCGGACGCCCAACATGGACCGGCTCGCCAAGGACGGCCTGCGGTTCACGAGCGGCTATGCGACGTCGGCCACGTGCACGCCATCGCGCTTCTCGCTGCTGACGGGCAAGTACGCCTGGCGCCAGTCGGGCACGGGCGTGCTGCCGGGCAACGCGTCGCTCATCATCGACCCCGCACGCACGACGCTGCCGTCGATGCTGCGGCGCGCGGGCTACCACACCGGTGTCGTCGGCAAGTGGCACCTCGGGCTCGGCGGGCCGGGCGGCCCCAACTGGAACACCCCCATCGCGCCGGGACCGAACCAGGTGGGCTTCGCCTACAGCTTCATCATGGCGGCCACCGGCGATCGCGTGCCGACGGTGTTCGTCGAGGACGGCAAGGTCGTCGGCCTCGATCCGGCCGACCCCATCAGGGTCGACTACGAGAAGAAGATCGGCGACTGGCCGACGGGCAAGGACAACCCGGCCCTGCTCACGACGCAGCGTCCGAGTCACGGGCACGACCAGACCATCGTCAACGGCGTGAGCCGCATCGGGTACATGACCGGCGGCAAGGCGGCACTGTGGCGCGACCAGGACATGGGCGATACGTTCCTGCGCAAGGCGATCTCGTACGTCGAGGCGCATCAGCAGGAGCCGTTCTTCCTGTTCTACGCGACGCACGAGCCGCACGTGCCGCGCGTGCCGCACGAGCGCTTCGTCGGGACGTCGGGCATGGGGCCGCGCGGCGACGCCATCATGCAGGCCGACTGGGGCATCGGCCAGCTGCTCGACACCCTCGACCGACTCAAGCTCACCGACAACACGATCGTGATCCTCACGAGTGACAACGGCCCGGTCGTCGACGATGGGTACGTGGACCAGGCGGTGGAGAAGCTCGGCACCCACAAGCCTGCCGGGCCGCTGCGGGGCGGCAAGTACAGCCGCTTCGAGGCGGGGACGCGCGTGCCGTTCCTGCTGCGGTGGCCGGCGCGGGTCAAGCCCGGCGTGAGCAACGCGCTGGTGTCGCAGGTCGACTTCCTCGGATCGTTCGCCGCGCTCGTGCGGCAGTCCATCCCGCAGGGCGATGGCCCCGACACGGCCAACCAGCTGGCGGCGCTGGTCGGCGAGGACCGCCGTGGCCGCGACC
Source organism: Luteitalea sp. (assembly GCF_044337415.1). Classification (GTDB taxonomy): domain Bacteria; phylum Acidobacteriota; class Vicinamibacteria; order Vicinamibacterales; family Vicinamibacteraceae; genus Luteitalea. The sequence continues at coordinate 4,326 of NZ_JBIINP010000058.1, read as the reverse complement.
ACGTGATCGAGCACGCCGGGGCGCTCGCCATCCGCGACGGGCGCTGGAAGTACATCGAGCCCAGCAAGGGCCCGCGCATGAACGTGCAGACCAACACCGAACTGGCCAACGACCCGGCGGCGCAGCTCTACGATCTCGAGACGGACCTCGGCGAGACGAAGAACATCGCCGCCGAGCAACCCGACCGCGTGCAGATGCTGGCGGCCAAGCTGGCACGGATCAAGGCCGGCCAGTAAGGTCGCGGCACGGCCACGACCTTCCTGAATGCTGCGATGCTGCGATGCCGCGAATGTCGTAGAGCGGAGGCTTTCGACATTCGGCATCGCGGCATCGCGGCATTGTTCCCGTGAGCGGCGCGGTCGGAGACCGCGCCGGAGTTGCCCATGACACGCGTTCGTCCGCTCCTGGCGGGCTCCACCGCCCGACTCACCGCCTGCCTCGTCCTGGTGGGCATCGGATCCTGGTACGCGACAGGGCGCGCCCAGTCGCCGCATCCGTTCGGCACGCCATCCGCGACCGTGCCGCAGCCGGCGAGCACGATCGACGCCGTGCCCGGCTCACGGGCGCAGGGGTGGCTCGAGCAGGGGCGGTCGGAGGTGCTCGCGCGTCACGGGATGGTCGCGACCAGCGATCCCCTCGCCGCGCAAGCGGGCCTGGACATCCTCAGGCAGGGGGGCAACGCGATCGACGCCGCCGTCGCGGCCGCCGCGGTGCTCGACGTCACGTCACAGAACGACACGGGCATCGGTGGCGATCTGTTTGCGCTGGTGTACGTGGCGAAGGATCGCAAGCTCTACGCGCTGAACTCGGCGGGCTGGGCGCCGGCCGGATGGACGCCGCAGTTCTTCACCGACACGCTCGGCGTGAAGGCCGTGCCTCGAAGCGGCGTCAACGCCGCCACCGTGCCGGGCGCCATCTCCGGCTACGACGCGTTGCTGACGCGGTTCGGCACCAGGACGTTCGCGCAGACGTTCGAGCGGGCCGCGCGCATCGCCGAGGAAGGCTGGGGGCAGGCCGAGCGCCGGCATGTCGACCTGCTGCGTACCGTCCCGCAACTGCAGGCCGATCCGGATTCGGTCGCGACGTTCCTGCCGGACGGGCGCGCACCCGATCTCTATCGCATCATCCGCAACCCGGCACTTGCGAAGGCGCTGCGCCTGATCCAGGCGCAGGGCCGCGACGCGTTCTACCGAGGTGAGATCGCCTCGGCCATCGTCGCCAAGGTCAGGGCCGGCGGCGGCGTCATGAGCGCGAGCGACCTGGCCGAGTACCGGTCCGAATGGACCGAGCCGATCTCGACCAGCTACCACGGCTACGACGTGTTCCAGTTGCCTCCCCCGGGGCAGGGCGTCGCGGCGCTCGAGATGCTGAACATCCTCGAGGTGTGCGTGCCGAAGCTCGGGCTGAACCTGGCCCAACTCGGCCCGACGCATCCCACCTATTGGCACCTGATGGTCGAGGCCAAGAAGCTGGCCTACGCCGACCTGTACGCCCACAACGCCGATCCCGCCTTCTCGGCAGTGCCGGTGTCGCGCCTGCTCTCCAAGGCGCATGCCGCCGACCTGTGCGGCCGGATCGACCTCGATCGCGCGTCGGCTGTCGGCACCAGCGCGGGCGTCGACGGCGGCACGATCTACCTGTCGGCCGCCGATCGCTGGGGGAACATGGTGTCGCTCGTCCACAGCGTCTTCAGCGTGTACGGCAGCCGCGCGACCGTCGGGCCCTACGGCTTCGTGCTCCACAACCGTGGTGCGGCGTTCTCCCTCGACCCGAAGAGCCCCAACGTCGTCGCGCCGCGCAAGCGACCGTTCCACACGATCATGGCCGGCTTCGTCATGAAGGACGGGGCGCCGCTGATGGCCTTCGGGAACATGGGCGGCACCGTCCAGCCCGAGACCCACGCGCAGCACATCGTGAACATGATCGACCTGGGGATGAACGTGCAGATGACGACGGACGCCGCGCGCTTCACCCATGCCCAGGCGTCCAACGTCCTGAGCCTCGAGTCACACCTCTTCGATCGCGTCGGCGCCGACCTGCAGCGCAGGGGGCACACCGTGCAGCGCGCGACGGGCGGTGCCGTCGGCGGCTACCAGGGCATTCTCTTCACGCGCGATCCGGCGCTGCCCGTGCCGGCCTTCGATCCGAAGTCGGACCGCCCGGTCAACGGTGTCTACCGCGCCGGGTCAGACCACCGCAAGGACGGACAGGCGGTCGGCTGGTAGGTCCGCTGAATGCGGCGATGCCGCGAACTCGCCGCGCGCCGAAGGCGCACGTTGGCGCGTCTGCACTGCCGACAATGTCGCGGGCTGCCCTTCGACCTTCCGGCATTCGGCATCGCAGCATCGCGGCATTGTCCGGCGCGGTTGTCGTCGAGGGCGCCTACTTCGCCCTCGACGACAACCACGCCAGACGCAATGCCTCCTGCTGCGGCGTGCGCGTGGTCATCGGCACGATCTCCAGGCGATCGTTCTTCTCGACGACGACGCGGGCGGTCTTCTTCTCGCTGCGCGATTCGAAGACCAGTTCGATCTCGGTGCCTGGCGTCAGCGTCGACAACACGCGCTCCCAGTCGCCCGGCTGCGCGATCGGCGTCCCGTTGAGCGAGAGCACGGTGTCGCCCTTGCCCAGGCCCGCCTTGTACACGGCGCTGGTCGACAAGGTGTTGTTGCCGACCACCATGCGCCCCTGCTGGGCCTGCAGGCGCAGCTGGCCGAGCGTGGGGGGCGTCTCGCGCGTGCGCAGCTCGTACCCGGCGGCCGCGAGCAGCCGCTTGTACGGCAGCGGCTCGGTGCCCGTGATGTGGCGGCGGAAGAAGTCCGCGGCGAACGCGGCATCGCCGCTCACGGCGGCCAGCGCGGCCTGCGCATCGGCGATGGTGTAGGGCCTGGCGACGTAGCCGGGCGCCTTGCCGCCGGGCACGCCGTGCGTCTTCCACATCTGGCGCATGAAGTGGTCGAGGGTGATCTCGCCGTTGGACCGCTCGCGCAGCGTCAGGTCGAGGCCGAGGCCCAGGGCCGCGCCGTACGTGTAATAGGAAACGAACGTGTTCTCCCAGTTCGTGGGATCGATCGCGGCAGCGGCGTCCACGTAGGGCGCCAGGCGGCTCATGTCGGCGGCCGACCGGAACTGCGCGCCAGGCGCGTGCAGCACGCCGTTGACGAACATGCCGAACTGCGACACGCCCGCATCGGGCGCCACCAGCCCGGCGCGCACGAGCGCCAGCATCCCGTAGTAGCTCGTGAAGCCCTCGGCCAGCCACAACTCGCCCGACATGTTGGCCCGCGTGAAGTCGAAGGGCTCGAGCGACGCCGGCCTGATGCGCTCGACGTTCCACGAGTGGAAGAACTCGTGCGAGGCCGTGCCCACCAGCCGCGAGGCGGCGTCGGCCAGCGAGGCCGCGCCCGAGCACACCGTGCTGTTGCGGTGCTCCATGCCGTCGCCGTCGGCCCACGGCAGGTAGTCCATCAGGAAGGTGTACGTGCCGCCGTCGAAGGGGGCCAGCTCTCCGAAGATGGCCGCCTGCTCACGCACCACCTTCTCGACGTCGCGGGCAAACGCATCGAGCTGGGCGTCGGTGCCGAGGTGGTGCACCGCGAGGCGGATCGTCGCCGGCGGGCCCGACGGTCGCGCCACCGAGAACTCGCGCACCGCATGCGCGCTGAACTCGACCGGCGAGTCCATGAAGTACTGCAGGTTCGGCGCCGTGAAGACGAGCGGATCGTCGGTCGGGAACAACTGCGTCGAGACGCGCCAGGTGCGGCCCGGCGGCTGCGTGAAGCGGACCCGAATCGGTGTCTCGGAGAGGGCCGGCGCCCAGGCGAACGTCGCCGGGGCGTTGAGGTGCGCGTGCGTGCCGTCCACGGCCGCGTACGTCCCATCGATGTGGTCGCCGAACAGCCGGTAGCGCACCTGCACGGTCGCTCCCTTCGGCGTGATCCGCCATTCGTCCGGCGCGACCTGCTCCACAGCCAGGGCCGCGCCGCCGTCGCCGCGCGCCTCGAACTGGTAGACGTTCTTGCCGAACTCGTGCGTGGCGTACCGTCCTGGCGACGAACGCGCCATCCTGACGGCGAGGGGCGTGCCGGCTCGGGCCGGGAAGCGCACGTCCACCTGCAGCCAGCGCTGCTCGGGCGAGGGGACCGACACGGTGTACTCGATGACCGGCTGGGCGCCGGCCAGGCCGACCGGCAGCAGCAGCGTGAGCGCGAGGAGGGCAGCGCGGCGCAGGAACATGGGCGATAGCGTAACGCGTAGCGCCTCAGTCATGGCTCATGCCTCATGCCTCATGACTCATGCCGAAGGTCAAAGGTCAAAGGTCAAAGG
>NZ_JBIINP010000119.1:0-13259 GCF_044337415.1 Luteitalea sp. | reverse complement strand
AAGGTCAAAGGTCAAAGGTCAAAGGAACAAGGTTGAGCCCTGAGCCCTGAGCCCTGGCTCCCCCGACTGCCGACTGCCGACCCCCGACTGCCGACCCCCGACTGCCGACCCCCGACTGCCGCTACTTCGCCCTGATCCAGCGCCACATCTCGCGGTAGTTGGCCGTCTTGCCCTGCATCAGCAGGCCGACGCGCAGGATGCGGCCGGCGGCCCACACCATCGCGACCGTCGTGGCGATCGCACCGGCGACGGCGAGCACCACCTGCCAGGCCGGCGGCCCGGGCGGGATCGCGATGCGCAGCAGCATCAGGTACGGCGCCGCGAACGGGAACAGCGAGAAGCCCACCGACATCGGGCTGTCGGGGTTCTGCGCCACCTGCAGCCACAGGAAGATCGGGAACATCGACAGCATCAACGCCGGCATCATCATGCCCTGCGCGTCCTTCACCTCGCTGCACGCCGCGCCGATGGCGATGAACATCGCGCCGTAGAGGAAGATCGCGATCACGAGGAACAGGGCGAACCAGGGCAGCAGGCCCCACTGGATGAAGCCGAAGTAGTCGGCCTGCGCCGCGATCAGCAACCCCCCGCCCACGTACAGCACCGCCAGCACCATCGTCACCGCGACGCTGCCGAGGAGCTTGCCCAGCATCAGGTGGAACGCGCCGACCGACCCGAGCAGCACCTCGCTGATCCGGCTCGTCTTCTCCTCGATCACGCTGTTGAGCAGTTGCGGGGCCGAGGCCATCACCAGGCCGAACAGCATGAACATCGTGATGGCCGGCATGGCGAAGGCGCGCACCGGGTCGACCTTCTCGGCCACCGACACCTCGCCGCTGGTCGTCCGCACGACGAGGCCCTTCCTGTCGAGCGGGATCGGCTCGAGCAGCCGCCGCGCCACCGTCGGGTCGGCGCCGAGGCTCGCCAGTCGCCGGTCGGCCACCGCGCGGCTCACCTCCTTGCGCAGCCAGTCCGGCAGCGCCTGATAGGTGGGGTACTCCGTGTGGTACTGCAGGTGCGGCGCCTCGGCCTGCGCCGTCAGCACGTCGGCAGGAATCTCGACGAAGGCGAACAGGTCGCCCGTGCGCACGCGCTCCGACAGCGCGAGGCGAAGCGCGTCGGGCGCCTGCGTGTCGGCAGTCACGAGCTCGGGCAGGAAGCTCGGTCCGGTACGGCGGCCGGTGGGCGACACCTCGCGGGCATTGCTCTCCCTCGCGGCCTCGACGAGCACCGGGCCGATGACACCCGTCCTGTCGACGATGGCGAAGCGGCGCTCGGAGGTGTCGCGGCGGGCGGTGAGCGCCTGGATGCCGAAGGCGAGCGCCATCAGCAGCGGCACGGCCAGCAACCCGGCGAGGAACGCACGGCTGCGCACGGCCTGCTCGAACTCGGCGGCCGCGATCGTCAGGACGCGCGTGAAGGGCACGGCGTCAGGCTTCCTCGGCGTCATGCCTGTCCTCCTCCGGCGACGGCCGGGCAATCTCCACGAAGATGTCGTGCAACGACGGGCGGGTGATCTCGAAGCGCTGCACGGGGGTGCGTGCCGCCAGCCGGGCGAGGAAGACCTGCGGATCGCACGACAGGCGCACCTGCTGCGCGTTGCCGTGATCCTCCACCGCCTCGACGCCCTCGATGCCGCGCAGCACCTCGGCCCCACCCTGCACGCGTACCTGCACGGCGTCGTGTCCGTAGGTCGACTGGATCTCGTCGAGCGATCCGTCGAGCACCTTCCGGCCACGGAAGATCATGAAGATGCGGTCGCACATCATCTCCGCCATCGCCATGTCGTGCGTGCTGAAGACGATGGTCGTGCCACGCCGCTTGAGTTCGAGCACGGCGTCGCGCAGCACGTCGCGATTGACGGGGTCCAGGCCCGAGAACGGCTCGTCCAGGATCACAAGCGAGGGGCGCGACACCACCGTGGCGATGAACTGCACCTTCTGCGACATGCCCTTGGAGAGCGCCTGGATCTTCTTGTCGGCGACGCCCGGCAGGCCGAGTCGCTCGAGCCACCAGTCGGCCTCCCGCTCCACGTCGGCACGCTTGCCGCCCTTCAGCTCGCCGTAGTACGCGAGCAGGCGGCGCACCGGCATCTGCTTGTAGAGGCCGCGCTCCTCGGGCAGGTAGCCGACGCGGTCGCGGGCGACCCCCGTGCTGCGGTCGCCGAACACCTCGATGGTGCCGGTGTCGGGCAGCAGGATGTTCATGATCATCCGCAGCGTCGTCGTCTTGCCCGACCCGTTGGGCCCGATGAAGCCGTAGATGGCGCACTCAGGCACCTGCAGGGACAGGGTGTCGACGGCCGTGGTGTGACCGAACCGCTTGCTGACGCCGTCGAGGACGATGGCTGGGGCGGTCATGCCTCATGCCTCATGACACATGCCTCATGTCGAAGACAGAAGGACGAAGGACCACGAACGACGGAGGAAGGGAGCAAGAGGAAAGATCCTGGGATGAAGTGCACGGACTCGAGGATGAAGACGAGGCAGGGGCGGCCGGGGTTCACGCCGTCGTCGGCCAGCCCACGGTCCACTGCCGACCGCCGACTGCCGACTGCCGTTCCCGTCACCTGACCCTGATCGTCCCGATGACGAGCCGGTCGCGTGCGGGCACCAGAGACAGCACCAGCGAGCGCCGGCGCTGGTCACCCCCGGGGAGCTGCGTGAGCAGCCGTGCCGAGACGCTGAACTCGTCGCTCGCGCGCACGATGGTCACGTTCTCGAAGACGCAGACGAGCTCCCCGGTGGTCCCGAACGCCTCGCGGAACTCGGTGCGCCACTCGGGGCCCATGTTGGGGTACAGCCGGTTCAGGCCCCCCATGTCGCGGCCCAGGTAGGCGCCGCAGAACTGCGAGATCGTGGCGCGGGCCTCGTCGTTGGACCACGTCGACAGGTCGGGACCGGCGGCCGCGGCTGCAGGCGGCGGCGCGGGGGGCGGGGTGGCGGCCGGCGCCGGCTCCGGCGCCACGGGGGCCGTCACGACCGGTGGGGCGGCTTTCCCGCTGTCGGTGAACGCCTGCAGGTAGAGGGCGCGCGCGTCCATGTACCCGGCGACCGCCGACTTCAGGCGGCCGGCGGTGCGGTGGCCATCGGCATCGTCCTGGCGGGCGACCCCCTGCTGATAGCGCTGGGTGCGAGTCAGGCGCAAATCCTCGGCACCTCGCCGCGCGGCCAGGGCCTGGCGGCGGGCGTTCTCGACCACGCGATTCCGCTCCTCCTGCATCAGCGCCGCAGGCATCCCCTGCATCTGGTCGATGGCCGCCAGCGCCCGGTCGTAGCGCCCCGCCGCCGCGAACTGGCGCGACGGCGCCCACGGGTCGCGCGGCGCCGCGGGCGTCGGGGTCGCTGACGCCGGCACGGCGGCCGGCGTGGCGGCCGCCGCGGGCGCCCCGTTCTCGGCAGGAGTCGTCGCGGCCGTGGGGGCTACGACTGGCGGCGCAGGTGTCGCGGGAGCTGGCGACGCCACCTGTGCCGCAGGCGACGTGACGACGGCTGGCGTGGCGGGCGTCTTCCGCATGGCCACGAACCAGTAGCCGCCGCCGGCCACCAACAACACGAGCAGGAGGCCGATGGCGATCGGCAGGCCTGTGGTCCTGGCCGGGGCAGGATGGTCTGGCACTGGGGCCGGACGCGTCGCCGTCTGCGGGTCGGGCGCCGGGTGCCGGAGCAGTGCATCGGCCGCCGGGGCGGTGCCCGAGGTGCGCCCTCGGGGAGCCGGTGGCGGCGCCGTCGGTGCTGCCGGGCGCGCCGCAGGGCCTGGCGATGCCAACGGCGCTGGCAACGCCGGCGCCTGGGCCTTCATCGCGCCCGTGTCCTTCTCCTCCAGCAGTGCCTGGAGTCGCGACTGCAGTCGAGTCACGTCCCGGTGCGCGGGATCGAGCTTCAGCAGGGCATCGATGGCCTTCCGGGCCCCGCCGGCGTCGTCCTGCTCGAGGGCGCGGCTGGCCTGGGCGACGAGCCGGGCAATCCGCTGGGCCCTCGCGCGGTCGACGATCTTCTGCTGCACGGCCAGCGCGTCGGCGGCGTCGGGGGCCAGCGCGAGCGCCTCGGCGATCAGCACCTCGGCTTCCTCGAAACGGTCCTGCTGCAGCGCCTGGCGGGCGCGGGACGTCAGGGCGGCCACCTGACGGTCGTCGATGCGCTGCTGCAGGGCGCCGCGCAGGCGCTCGAGCGCGTCGTGACGGGGCGAGATGTCGGCCAGCGCGCCGATGGCGGCCTCCGCATCCTCGATCGACCCCGTCTGCAGGGCGTCGTCGGCCTTGGATACGGCCTCGTGCACCCGCAGCTCCAGCCGTCGGCCCTGCAGCTTCTGCCGCAGCATCTGCACGTCGGGGCTCGGCGACGTGCCCGACTCCAGCTTCTGGAGCAGGCCCGACGCGGTGGTCAGCTGCCCCTGGGCGATCGCTTCCTCGGCCTCGCGCATCAGCTCGCGGCGCGAGGTGGTCACGTCCTTGGCCGGCGCCACCACGGTCGGCTCGGCGGGCAGGACGATCAGGGTGTGCTCGGGATCGAGGCGTCGCGCGATGGCGAGGAACTCGCGCTCGAGGGTCCGCGCGTTGTCGGCACGGGTGGCCGGGTCCTTCTGCAGACAGCGCCCGATCGTCTTGACGAGGGCGTGTGGCACGTCGGGCACGAACGTCTCGATCGGGCGCGGCTGCTCGCCGACGATCTGCCGCGACACGTGATAGAGGTTGTCGCCGCCGAAGGCCTGCCGGCCGGTGAGCAACTCGTAGGCCACCGTCCCGACCGAGAAGATGTCGCTGCGCGCGTCCACGGCCTGCCCGGTGATCTGCTCGGGCGACATGTACTGCGGCGTGCCGACGATCATCCCGGCCATCGTCATGCCGGAGGCCTCGTTGCCGTGCGCGATGCCGAAGTCGAGGAGCCGCAGGGTGCCGCTGTTCTGGGCGATCAGCAGGTTGGACGGCTTGACGTCCCGGTGGACGATGCCGCTGTCGTGCGCGTGGCCGAGGCCGGCGCACAACTCGGACAGCCAGTGGACCTTGCGCGCCAGCGGGATGGCCTCGCCGCTCCTGATGATCTGCGACAGCGTCCGCCCGGCGATGAACTCCATCGCCAGGTAGGGGTTGCCCTCATGCTCGCCGACGGCGTAGATGCTGACGATGTGCGGGTGGTGGACCTTGGCGGCGAGCCGGGCCTCGCGGAGGAAGCGGCGGCGGGTTTCCTCGTCGGGGACCTTGAGGACCTTGATGGCCACCGACCGGTCGAGCATCGGGTCGTAGGCCAGGTAGACCACGCCCATGCCGCCGTGACCGAGGCGGTCCCGGACCTGATAGGGCCCGATCTGTCCTGGAAGCTCGTCCACGCTAGTATCCAGCGGTACTGTAAACGATTGCCACACAGGGCATCGCACGCCCGGGCCGGCCGCATCGCCGCCGCCCGGTGTTCAGCGACCGCCTCCGCAGCGTTGTTGCCTAGGAGCGCTCATGAGCGACGTGCCCGCGGTCATCGGTCGATTCGAAGTGGATCGCCTCCTCGGCGAGGGCGGGATGGGTGTGCTCTACCTCGCCCGCGACCCCGTCATCGACCGGCACGTCGCCCTGAAGCTGCTCCGCGTCAACGGCGAGGACCTGCGCCGCCGCTTCATTCGTGAAGCTCAATCGGCCGGCCGGCTCCAGCACCCCAACATCGTCACGGTCTACGACGTGGGCGACCACGACGGGCAGCTGTACATCGCCATGGAGTACATCGATGGCGACACCCTGGCTGTCCTGATCCGCGACAACGCGCCGTTCTCGCCGATCCGGAAGCTGGATATCGCCGACGAGGTCGCCGACGGGCTCGGGTTCGCCCACCAGCGCGGCATCATCCACCGCGACATCAAGCCCGCGAACCTGATGATCACGCGGAGCGGCCTGGTCAAGGTGCTCGATTTCGGCATCGCCCGCGTGGCCGCCAGGGACTCGGCAGCGGGAGAGGGCCCGACCCTCATCGGCACGCCGGCCTACATGGCGCCCGAGCAGTTGGAGGGCGGCGAGGTGGATGCGCGCAGCGACATCTACGCCCTCGGGCTGGTGATGTACGAGCTGTTCTCGGGCTGTCGCGCCTTCGCGGGGGCAACCACCGCCGACGTGCTGCAGCGGGTGCTCGCGGCCCAGCCGACGCCGATCGAGGCGCTGGTGCCGTCCCTCGACCCCGAGCTGGCACGGATCATTTCCCGCGCCATGGCCCGACGGCCCGACGACCGCTACGCCGACCTCCAGGCGTTGCGCAAGGACCTGGCGCGCGCGCGCCGCCGCGCCCTGCAGGCGAGCGCCGACGACGCCACGGTCGTGGTGGCGGTGCCGTCGATGCCTGCGGCGCTCACCCCGCCGCCGACCGTCGTGCCGACGCCGCGGCCACCGTCCGAGCCGTCGGCCACCGCCGCCCAGGAGGACCGGGCCCTGGCGCACCTGGCCAGGGAGCGCACCCAGCCTGCCGCCGCTGCGCCCGCCAGGCCAGCCGTGCCGCCGGCCTCGTCACCCGTGGTGCCACCCGTCCCGGCACCCGTCCTGCCACAGGTCCCGCCGCCCGTTTCCCCATCCGGGGCGACGTCGGACACGCTGTCGGACGAAACGATCTTCGCGCCGCTGGTGTCGAGCGGCATCGGCGGGGCGACCGAGCCGATCACCACCGCGGCGCCGCCGGTCGCGTCCGCACCCCCGCCCCCGCCTCCGTTGCCGGTGTCGCCTGCCGTGCCGGTCGTGGACGACGGGCCGCTCCCGGTGCCGCTCCCAGCCGTGTCGTCGAGCGCGCGGCCTCCCGTGTCGGGCGGCCGCGTCACGGTGGACGCCGAGACGATCGCCCAGGCTCGAGCGGTGGAACCCCAGCCGACCGCGCCGGCCCTGGCGATGCCGGCAGGTCCCCCAGCCATTCCGTCATCGTCGGCGCCCGCGCCAGTTCGCGGCGGACTGGCCGCGCCCCCTCCGTTGGCCGCTCCCGGCGTCGTCGGATCGCCGTCCGGTAGCCAGACGGCACCCTTGCCGGCGACGCGCAAGGGCATCCCGCCCGCCATCCTGATCACGGCCGTGATGGTGTTGCTGGCGTGCTGCTTCGCCGCGGCCTTCGTGGCGTTCCGCATGATGGGGTCTGGCAGCCTCTCGGGGCTGTTCACGCGGACGGTGGAGCCGAAGATCTCCGGCCCCGCGGAACCCGGCCCGGTGGCCCTCGGGTCGACCGGCGTGGATGCCACGCAACCGTTGCCTGACCAGCCCGCCGACACCGCGCCGGCCACCGAGGTGGCGCTCGACGCCGCGCAGCCGACGGAGCCCTCGTCAGTCGCGCCAGCCACAGAGACGCCAATCCCGGCTCCCGCCGTGGCGACGCCTGCGCCTGCGCAGACGCCGGCTCCGGTGACTCCCACGGCGTCTCCCGTGCCTGCGCCACCGGCCCGCACGACTGTCGCACCCCGACCCGTGCCCGCGCCCCGACCGCCGGCGCCTTCGAGGCAGGCGGCGGTGACGCCGTCCGTGTCGACGCCGCGAGAGGTGGCCGCCGTGGCTCCCGCCGTGGCCGAGCCCCCGCGTGTGGTCGAGCGCGCGCCCGAGCGTCGCGAGCCGGAGCCGCCTGCCGCCCCTGTGGCGCCGCAGGCCGAGGGGCTGTCGCTGGTGCGTGCCTACGTGGCGGCGCGCAATACCGCGCACGCGGCGGGCATCCGTCGCGTGTGGCCCACGGTGGACGAGGTGCACCTGCGGCGCATCACGAGCGCCTTCTCGGCGCCTCTGACGCTCGGCGACTGCGACGTCGAGGCGCGCGACGCCCAGCACGCGGTGGCGACCTGCCGGTTGACCCAGGCCGGCACGACCGGCGCGTACGCCAACGGCAGCCAGGCGCTGAGCATTCGACGGACGTTCGTGTTCGACCTGCAGCGCGATGGCCGGGGATGGGTGATTGCCGGGCTCCGCGAGTGACCCGCGGCTCGGTTCTCACTCTCGATACTGGACAAGCGGCCCCGACGGCATATGATGCGCAGCAATCAACCCCGAGGGTGACGACGTGAACGGCAGGCTGACAGCCAGTTCCACCGCGCGCAGGGCCGAGGTCGGCCAGGTCGCGATCGAGTGGCTGATGGTGGCGGGCATCCTGACGGCCGTGGCGATCCTCCTGACCGGCATGTTCCAGCCGGTGCTGGTCGAGGTGGTCAGGTCGCTCGCGCGCAGCGTGCGGACGGTGGGGTTGTGACCCTTCGACTCGGGCGACGTTGTCGCCCTCGCTCAGGGCACGCCCCTGCGGGCCAGCGATTGGGGCGCCCTTGCTCGGGGCACGCCAGCCCGGCCTGCGCGGGTCGACGTGGGCAGACCACGACCGAGTACCTGATGATCGCCGGGCTGTTGACGGCGATGCTCATCGTCCTGACGGGCATCGTGGTGCCGACGATGAAGTACGTGGGAGTCAAGGTGGTCGAGCACATGGTGGTGCACCTGTCGAGCCCGCCGCGCGACGAGAATGCGCCGCCGCCACCGTGCCCGGAGTTCGTTGAGCCCGAAGAGGGCGTTGTCTGTCAGTAGTGGCCATCACGGCCGAGGAGAGCGCATGGAACCCACGAGCAACAGCGGCATCATCCGGACGATTCGACGCAATGTGAGCGCGCGGCGGCTCCGCCGGGAAGAGGGCCAGACTCCGACCGAGTACCTGATGATCGTCGGCATCATGGCCGCGGTCATCCTGATCGCCTTCATCCTCTTCTTCTGGGATCGCGTCAAGCCCGCGGCGTCGAGCTGGGCCGACAAGGCCAAGGACGCGGTTGGCGCTTCCGAGGGCAAGAAGTCGACCGTCGACCAGTAGGCCGGTAGCCCGTGCGTGCTTTCCTCAGGCTGCCCCGTCGTGCTCGCGCGCGGCGAGGGCAGGCCACGCTCGAGTCGATGATGATGATGGGCTTCCTGCTCCTCTTCGTCTTCGGCCTCATGCACCTGGTGATGTTCGCCGTCACGAGGTACATGGTCCAGTACGCCGCGTTCGCGGCGGTGCGGGCCGACGTGGTGGGGAACAGCCCGCAACTGGCGGCCGAGGCCGTGATGGCGAACCTGAACTGGTATGCCGACGAAGGCGGCGAGATGCCCGTCACCGTCGAGTGGGGCATCAAGGGCTTCACCACGGGCTACTACGTGAGGACCCGCGTGCCGTTCGGCTTGCCGATCTACGAGTATCTCGAGCCCGAGGGCCTCGAGATCGTCGCGTTTGCGCCCACCAACACCCAGAGCGACAGGCCGAGCGGGGGCGACAATGACTAGCGAACGCGGGCAGTCGACGCCGTTCTTCCTGTGCTTCCTCGTGCTGATGACCGTGATGGTCGGCACGATGGTCAACGTCGGGCAGGCGATCAACCGGCGCATGGCGCTGCAGATCGTGGCCGATGCCGGGGCGTGGACCGGCGCCACCAACATGGCCATCGGCCTGAACGGCCTGGCCGAAGTCAACGAGTGGCGTCACGACATCGAGCCGATCGCGGGCGTCGGCGTGCCGCTGGCGGGCCTGGTGGGCCTCGACGGCCTGGTCCAGAAGATCTGGGAAGTGGGCACGGTGATCATCAACTTCGTCGACGCCGGCATCCAGATCGGCTACTCGAAGCTGCCGTACGACGAGGCCTCACGTGTCACCTGGTACAACGCGCAGGACCTCTTCCCCGGGGAACAACTGGAGTGGTACGAGGGCTACCGTCCCTGGGGCGATGCCGACGCCGTGAACGACGAGGTGCCCTTTTCCAAGTCGCGGCCGACGGCGTGCCAGGACCAGCCGTTCTGGACGAGCACGCTCTTCGTCCTGCCGTGCCTCGTCGACCTCGCGCCCCTCGAGACCACCGTCAATTACGTCGTGCCCTGCTTCCCCTTCGGGTACTGTCCCTCCTCGTACACCTACGTGAAGTGGTTCGAGAAGGAAGGCGAGGAGATCTCGTTCGTGTGGGTCGTGAAGGCCCCCGAGGCCAAGCCGATCTTCAACCCGTTCGACGTCTTCGGCGACGACGCGATCCCCGAGATGGTGGCGGCAGCCCACGCCAAACCCGTCGGCGGCAACATCGAGGACGGCGAGGACGAGTACCGCGTCCGCATGGAACCCCTCAGCGCCGCGGCGATGTACTTCGCCCCGGGAGCGGCGCTCCAGGGCGGCAACTACGACCCGATCTTCGAGAAGTGGCGCCGTGTCTTCTACTGATTCGTCATTGCCTCGCCAGGCCCGTCGGGCACGTCCGACGGCGACGAACCGTCAGGGCGCGTGGTCGCTCGTCCTCGGGCGGCGCGGGCAGGCCACCATCGAGACGATGCTGATCGCCTTCCTGGGGGTGGTGTTCCTCACGGTGGCGTTCCAGTTCTACCTGACCAACCGGAGCATCTCGCGCACGTTGCAGGAGGTGCACGGCAAGATGCTGAGCGGGTTCTGGGAATACAACAACAAGGACACGAAGTACGACCGCGAGACGGTCAAGGTCATCTGGTCGACGAGCCAGGGCATCGAGTCGGTGCGCGTGCCGCGCGTGGGCCTGCTGCAGGACGACCTGCCCGAAGACCTGCGCATCTACAGCCACTGGGTCGAGCAGCACGGCGATCCCGACTACGACTGCGAGCCGTCCAGCCCCCCGTGCAAGCGCACCAAGGCCGGCGGCGGCCTCGACGCCGGGTCTCCGTGGGAACTGGCGGGCGAGGGCATCAACCAGCTCGGGTCGGGTGACTACTACGAGTGGCTCGGGTACAACGCCGTGAATGCCGGCGCCGACCTGCTCGGCATCAAGGAGACCCTGCAGGATATGCAAGGCGCCGCCCAGACGCTCAACAACGTCGGTGACTGCGTCGACGACCCGGTCGGGTGTGCGTGGGACTGCATCTGGGGCGACTGCCCCTGGGACACGTAGGGCCCGGCGTTCGGATCCCCCCTCGCCACCTGTTTCTCTGAGACGACACTCCTATGTCCGGTCGCGCCAAGCTCCTCCTCTCCCTCGTCCTCGGCCTGCTGGCCGTGTTCCTCGTGTACGTCTACGTGCGCGGGATCGAACGCCAGTTGTACGAGGAGGTCGACATGCAGAACGTGGTGGTCACCCGCGCCGCCATCGCGGCGGGCACGGCGATCGACCAGGGCCAGATCCAGCGGATTGCCGTGCCGCGCAAGTATCGGCAGCCGCAGACGTTCCCCACGGTCGAGGAAGTCGCCGGCCGCGTCGCGGTGGTGCCCATCGCCGCCGGCACGCAGGTGAGCGGCAGCATGCTGGCCGACGCCGGCGCCGAGGCCCTCTCGTTCGAGGTGCCTCGTGGCCGCCGCGCCGTGGCCATCACCGTCACCGACGACACCGGCGTGGGCGGCCTCATCCGACCCGGCAACTTCGTCGATATCGTGGGCACCTTCGAGTTCGGGCGGCCGGTGGCGTACCAGAACGGCCGCGTGCAGTACGCCGACGAGAAGACGGAGGTGCGCACGATGATGCAGAACGTGTTCGTCGTCGCCGTCAACAAGGAGCTCCGGCGCGAGCGCGTGGAACGCGAGACGCAGGGCTCGGCCGGCACTGCCCCGCCGCAGACGCGGGAGCGTTCGCTGCGCACGGTGACGCTGCTCGTCGAGCCCAACCGCGTGCAGGAGCTGATCCTGGCGCAGAACGTCGGCGACCTCACGCTGTCGCTGCGGTCCTCGCTCGACGACACGGCCGTGAACCTGCCGTTCCTCGACCCGATGCAGCTGCTCGGCGTGACCGTGCCCGTGAAGCCGAAGGCGCGGCCGCTGCAGTCGTTCCGCGACGTCGGCCGCGGCCTGTTCTGAGCCTGAGGAGGCGTGATGCTCTTCCCTCTCTCCCGACTGCGCCTCGCCGCACTCGCGCTTGTGGCGCTGGTGGCCGGGGGCACTGCCGCCCTGGCGCAGCCCGTGCGCGAGGAGATGACGATCTACGTCAACGAGGTCACGACGTGGACGCCCGGGTACGCCATGGGCGACATCGTGCTCGGCTCGCCGACGACAGCGGGCTACGAGCCGACTGGCGGGCGCAAGCAGTTGATGCTGCGCGGCAAGAAGCCGGGCCGCACCACGCTGAACATCTGGGACCAGAAGAAGGTCCTGCGTCACGAGATCGCGCTCGTGGTGACGACGCGCGAGGCGCAGACCGTCGAGGCCGACCTGCGCACCCTGCTGGCGCCCTACCCTGGCGTGTCCATCTCGAAGCTGGGCGGCGAGATGCTCCTGGTGGGCACGGTCAGCACGCCTGACGAGTTGACGGCCGTCACCAACCTGGCTCGCGTCGCCAAGATGCCGTCGACGGTGACGGTGAAGGCGGCGCCGCGCCCCGTGCCCCCACCGGTCGCGCCCGTCGTCGCGCCGTCGACCTCGCCCGCGGTGACGCCCGGCACCACCGTGCCCGGCTCGCCGGCCGCGACCGTCCCGCCTGCGGCCACGGGGCCCGCGCCTGTCGCGGAGGCCGGACCGAACGCGGTGACCTACGAGCTCGAGCTGTTCGAGGCCAGCGTGCAGTTCAAGACCGGCGAGTACGGCCGGGGCGTCGAGCCGTCCGGGCGCAGCCTCTACAAGGGCAAGGTCACGGCGCCGATCGGTGGCGAGAACGAGGTCTTCATCGGCGGCCCGGCGGTGGACCCGAAGCGCAAGGACGAGAAGGGCCTCAAGGACACGGGCATCAGGCTCACCGTGCGGCCGAAGCAGAGCACCCGCGGCGGGTTCGTCACGGCTGTCGAGGTCGAGACCAACGTGCCGCTCGAGTACAACCTGTACGACCCGGAGGTGTGGCGGCGGTCGCGCTACTCGTTCACCACGTCGGAGGGCGTGCCCTTCGCCGTGTCGGGCAACGACCTGCTGGCCGCGCCGGCGATCGCGGGCGGCATGAGCGCGATGGGCAAGGCGACCCGCGGCGCATCGGCCGCCGGCAGCGTGCCAGGGGCGAGCAACGTCGGCCTGCAGTACGTGCCGGTGTTCGGCAGCCTGTTCGGCTCGAACAACTACAAGACGAAGAAGACTCAGATCCTCGTCGTGTTCCGGCCCTCCCTCACCACGGCGGCCCCGCAGTAACGGCATGCGACGCCTCAAGGTGATCGGCGTGACGTCCGGATCGGGCGGCGCCGGCAAGACGTTCGTGGCGACCAACCTCGCCGTCGGCATCCTCCACCAGGTGCGCGGCGGCGTGCTGTTCCTCGACGCGTCGGCGCCGTGCCCCGGCGATGGCTGCCTGAAGATGGGGCTGCCTCGCAACAAGAGCATCAGCGACCTGCTGCCGCTGCTCGACCGCCTCACGCCGGACTTCCTGTCGTCGTACCTGATGACGGCGCCGTCGGGCGTGCC
>NZ_JBIINP010000346.1:0-3279 GCF_044337415.1 Luteitalea sp. | reverse complement strand
ACACACCTCGACGCGTGGAAGAAGTTCGGCCCGGACCCGCGATGGGTCGCGATGAAGGACAAGCCGCAGTACAAGGACAACACGTCGAAGAACACCGCGCGCTTCCTGGTGCCGCGGCCCTACTCCGGGATCTAGGTCACCCGCTTCGCCGCGGCGCGTCTCGCCCCCCACGCGCCGCGACTCCCGACTCCCGACTCCCGACTACCCTGGCCCGGTGGATCTGGCAGCGGGTCAAGCAGGACACCTGCGACGCGGGAGGCGTCTACCGTCCCTCGGAGGGCCCGGGCGGCGGCGCCCCGCGCTCCTGAGCGCGACACGGCGACTTGCGCCGGCCCGCCGCATCTGGCTTACTGGGATCTGTTGATGTGGCAGGACCGTCCTAGCGGATGAAGGGGGACAACATGCAACGACAACAACACTTCGTGGCGGCCATGCTGGTGGCGGCCAGCCTCCTGGGCAGCAGCGTGACGAGCGCGGCACAGGGGGGCGACGAGGTCCAGCAACTGGCACGCATGGCCGCCATGGCCGAGTCTGCCGAACAGCACGCCAGGGTTGCCGATGCCTACGGTGACCGGGCCGCCCGCCTCGAGCGGGAGGCCAAGCGCCTCGACAAGAAGGCGCAACAGCTCGAGCAGGGCTGGTATCCCCACGAGTACAAGGCGGCGCCGATGCACCGGGCCGGCTACACCGAGCGGCAGGACGCGGCTCGCGCCCGCAAGGACGCGCAGGGCATGCGCCAGCTGGCGCAAAAGCACGCGCGCACCGCCGTCGACATCAGGAACGCTCCGGAGTAGTCGCCCCGGCTGGGGTAGGCTTTGCGGCGTGAGCACGGCGTCACCCCCGCACGTCTGGCGCGCCTTCGACGGGCTGCGAGGCGCGTTGTGTCTGGTGGTGGCGCTGTTCCATCTCAAGCCGCGCCTGGCACCGGGCGGCCCGCTCACGCTCGAAGTCTTCTGCGCGCTCAGCGGATTCGTGATCGCGCACGCGCTGTGGTCCGAGGCGACGACGCTCGGGCACCTGCGGCTGGGCGCCTACGCCGTCCGGCGCGCGGCGCGGGTGCTCCCCGCACTGCTGCTGGTCCTCGCGGTGTTCACGGTTGCCGCCCGTCTCTGGGCGACTCCGGCGTGGGGCGACGTGGACCGCGATGCCTGGGTGGCGGCGACGTTCCGCGCCAACCTGACCCGGGCCCGCGGGCTGGACCACCCCCTGTTGTTCGGACACACCTGGTCGGTCGCACTGGAAGCCCAGTTCTACCTGCTGCTCCCGCTGGTGCTCGCCGCCTGTCGGCTGGCGTCCCCTCGCCCGCACCTCGCCGCCGCCATCACCGCCATCCTCGGCGTGACGTCGCTCGTCGTGCGCCACGCCCCGTGGTCGCCCGGTGACCTCGTGTGGCTGTACAACGCGCCTGCGAGCCGTCTTGCCGCACCGTTGCTCGGCGCAGCCCTGGCGCTGATCCGCTTCGATGTCGACATCCGGAGGCGCCTGGACGACTGGTGGAGCCACCCACGCGTCCTCACGGTGGCGGCCGGCCTGCTGACCGCGAGCTTCGCCATCCCGTGGCGACGGCTGGGCCTGCTGATGCCGGCCCTGACCCTGGCACTGGCCCTCTCGCTGCCGCTGCTGGTGTCGGCTCTGGCCGATCGGCCTCGCCATGCCGGAGCGGCCGACCAGGTCCTGCGGCATCCCGCCGTCCTGCGCGCAGGCGACGTGTCGTACCCGTTCTTCCTGTGGCACTACCCTGTCTTCGGCGTGCTGTTCTTCGCCGACTGGCACTGGCTGGCGGTGGGCCTGGTCGGCCTGCCGCTCTCGTGGGGCCTGGCGGTGCTGGTGCACGACCACGTCGAGTGGCCGATCCGCGAAGCGGCCCGCCGGCTCACGCGCCGTCCCAGCCCACTTCCTTGAGGAGGGCGAGCACGCGCTGCCCCGCCGACGTCTTCCACTCGGCCGGCCCGAGGCGGGAAGCGAGCACCTGCAGCGCCCGGCCCACCTCGACTTCCGGATCGGACAGGACGCCGTCGAACTGCGGATCGAGCAGGTGCGACGTGCCGCTCGCTGCCCGCATGCCGATGTAGTCCAGCAACACCAGCAGGCGCCTCACCGCATCCTGCTCGAGCGCGGGGTCGCCGTGCGCGCTCGCCCACTCCTCGGTCGAGGCCGGGATGATCCGCACGTCGCGCTCCCAGAGATCCTGCTTGAACGGCTCGGCAAACAGCGCCAGCGCCGTGCCGAACGGCTGGTCGCCCACACCGGCGGCCGTCATCGTGCTGCGCACGTCGTGCAGGATGCGGTGGAAGTTGTCGTCGCGCAGCGAGAAGCCGACGAACAGCATGTGGCGCGTCACCATCAGCGCCTGCACGATGCCGGCGAGCGCCGCCCGGCTCGACGAGAACCGCAGGTAGTCGTCGCGCGTCAGCACGATGTGCTCGGGGTGCGTCACGCAGCCGTGCAGCTTGAGCAACCAGCGCCGACGCGTCGGCGCCGGCTTGTAGGGCAGGATCGCGCAGTCGATGCCCACGTCGCGTGAGGCACCCTCGAACAGCTCGTCGTAGTTGGTGGTGGCGGCCTGCGACACGGGCAGCGAGGCCAGCAGCGTCTGCGTGAGTGGGCGGAACGGGCTGGCCGTCATCATCAACGCGATGTGCTCGCCCAGGCGGCGGTGACTACTGGCCTCGAGACGCATCTGCACGATGCGCGCGCGGTCGAGTTCGTCGAGATTGCGAAGCTTGGCGCGCTCGTCGTCCGAGAAGCCCGCCTGCGCGGCCAGCCGGTCGAGCAGGTCGCCCCAGCCCGGCAACCCGCCACCGATGCTCGCACCCGCCCCGATGAACAGGACGAGGTCGCCGCGCCGGGCATAGCCGGCCAGCGTGTCGCCTTCCCTGCGGAGTTCTGGCGTGAGCAACGCGTCGAACGTCGTGTCGGTGATCGACGCACGGGCCGCCTGCACTGCGGCATAGGTCCGCTCGCGCATGAGCACGAGGGCCACATCCACGCCCTTCTCGCTCGCCACGGCGCCGAGGCGCGGCAACAGCGCCTTGACGATGTCGCCGGATCGGTGGCGACCGCCGCCCAGTCCGGTCCCGACCAGGGGCAGGCCGACGAGCGGCCGCCGACCGGCCGCGCCCTTGATCGTCTGCCCGCCGAGCGCATCGGCCGCGCGCTCGAGCGCTTCGCATGCGCCCTCGACGAACCACTCGCTGCTCACGGGCGACTCGGCGCCCACGTTGGTCCACACGCGCAGCCGTTGGTCCTCACCACTGCCGGGCTGGTGGACGAAGGCGC
>NZ_JBIINP010000131.1:0-11830 GCF_044337415.1 Luteitalea sp. | reverse complement strand
TCGTCGCGCACGACGGGAACCAGTGGCTCGACCTGAATGGGTTCAGCCGCGGGGGCGTGTACCAGTTCATCAACACCATGCCGGGCATGACGTACGACTTCCGCTTCTGGTACTCCGACAACCCGTTCAGCAACGGTCAGGGCAGCCAGTTGGGCGTGGCCAAGACGGGCAACTGGACCATCCGCGACGGCGGCACGAACGTCCTCATCCTGCCGCTCGGCTCGTTCACGCACTCCACGGCCACGGGTGCTGGTGCGGACTGGCGCGACTCGGGACGCATCCGGTTCGTCGCCACGAACACGACGACCCGCATCGCCTTCTCCGGCGACGTGAACATGGGCTCGACCGGGCCGCTCATCGACAGTGTGTCGGTGAACGCGGTGCCGGAACCGGTGACGCTGAGCCTGCTGGGCGCGGCGCTGCTGGGCGTGGCCGCGCGCCGGCGCCGTCAGTGATTCAGGGTTCAGAATTCAGAATGAAGCGCACGTCGCGGCAGCGGCGGGGTGAGGACACCCCGCGCTACCTCTTCAGGGCCGGGCTGGGACAGCCGGCCCTACCTTCGACTGCCGACTGCCGACTGCCGACTGCCGGCCTTCTAGTGGCAGCAGCCGCGGCCGTTGCCGCTGACGCAGCAGGCGGCGTTGGCGGGGCTGCCGTCGGGGCCCATGGCCTTCTGCGTGTGGGTGCACCAGTAGGCCGTGGCGTCCCAGTTGCCGGCGTGCTTCAGCTCACCGGGATCAGGGGTGGAGAGGACGTACATGCCCTTGTGACGCAGGTGGGCGCAATGGGCCTCGGGCGTCACGAGACGGGATTCGGGAACGGGATGATCAGCCACGGGACACCTCGCTAGGCCGACACGCCGGCCGCGTGCAGGATCGCCCGCTTCAGCGCGGTCTTGGCAATCTGCACCTTGTACGCGTTCTGGGTCATGGGGGTCGCGCCGGCCAGGGCCGCCTCGGCGGCCTTGATGGCGGTCGCCTCGTTGGCGGGCTGGCCCTTCAGCGCGGCCTCGGCCTCCGGCGAGCGCCAGGGGATCGGCGCCACCGCGCCGAGCACCACGCGCGCGTCCGACACGGTGCCGTTGGCAATCGAGAGTGCCACGCTGGCAAACGCGATCGGCCAGTCGTGCGAGCTCCTGAAGCGCACCTCGTAGGTCGCACTCTTCATCGACTTCGCCGGCGGCAGGATGACGTGCGTGAGCAGCTCATCCGGGCGCAGCGCGGTCTCGCCGTACAGGTTGCGCTCGGGCAGCTCGTAGAACTCCTCGGCGAGCACTTCCTTCTCGCCGCGCGGCCCGGCAATGCGCAGCTTCGCGCCGAAGGCCACCAGCGGCACCGCCAGGCTCGACGGATGCACGATGTGGCACGGCCCGCCGCCGAGGATGGCGTGGAACTGGTTCTCGCCGTCCACCGAGTAGCACCGCGCGCCGCCCTTCTTCAGGCACGGGAACTCCTCGTTGCGGAAGTACCAGCAGCGTGGCCGCTGCATCAGGTTGCCGCCGACGGTGCCGAGGTTGCGGATCTGCGGCGTGCCGGTCTCGCTGGCGGCTTCCGCCAGCGCGGCGTACTGCGACGTCACCGCGGCGTGGGCCATCAGGTCCACCAGCCGCACGGCCGCGCCGATGCGCAGGCCGCCGTCGGGCGTCGCGGTGATCGTGCCGTCGAGCCCCTTCACGTTGACGACGCGATCGGGCGTCGCGATGCGGTCCTTGAGCAACGACACCAGGTCCATGCCGCCGGCCAGCGGCAGCACCTTGCCACGCTCGCGCCCGAGCGCCGCGAGCGCCTGCTTCTCGTCTGCGGCCTTCACGTAAGAGAACGGCTTCACAGCGTGCCTCCTGCGCGCTCGCCCTCGAGGGCGGTGAGCACCTTCTGCGGCGTGAGCGGGATGCTCCGCACGCGCACGCCGATGGCATTGGCCACGGCGTTGGCAATCGCGGCCGCCGTCGAGATCGTCGGCGGCTCGCCGATGCCGATCACCCCGCGTTCCGGCTGGTTCATCAGCATGATGTCGATCTTCGGGATGTCGCTCATGCCCGGCACCAGGTACCACTCCATGTTCGGGTTCACCTGCATGGCGGTGTTCCGGTCCAGGATGCGATCCTCGTACAGGGCGTAGCCGACGCCCATGACCATCCCGCCGATGCACTGGCTCTCGGCGGCCATCTGGTTGACGATGAGGCCGCAGTCCTGCACGCAGAGGATGCGCTCGACCTTGGCCACGCCCGTCTCGATGTCCACCGAGACCTCGGCGAACTGCACACCGCTCGATCCGCTGGCCGAGAGCCCCTGCTCCCAACCCGCGTTGACCGACACCGGTGTGGTCTGCAGCTTCCTGCAGGCCTCGGCCCAGGACAGTCCCTTCGACGGGTTGCCCTTCACGTGCACGCGGCCGTTACTGGCCGCCACCTGGTCGGCCGGGACGCCGAGCACGCGCGTGCCGAGCTCCAGCAGCGCCTTGCTCACCGTCACGCGAATTGCCGGCGACACCGCCGGCGCCGTCGTCGACCCACCGCTGCCGCCGCTGAAGGGGTAGTTGCTGTCGCCGAGCTCGACCTTGATGTCCTTCACCTGCAGGCCGAGCGTCTCGGCCGCGATGATGGCGATCAGCGTGCGCGTGCCGACCCCCAGATCCTGCGTGCCGCACCGCACGACGACGCCGCCGTCCGGCAGGATCTCGCACTGCGCCTGCGTGCCGCGCCCGCCGCCGCCCCAGCGATTGGCCGCGCAGCCCATGCCGCGCTTGATCGGGCCGGGCGTCGGATCACCGGTCGGGTGGCGCTTGTCCCAGCCGAACTTCGCCGCGCCCACCTTGAAGTACTCGCGCCACATCGCGTTGGGCGCCTGCGGCGGCAGGTTGCGGATGCGGAACTCGATCGGATCCATCTTCACGCGATCCGCGAGCTCGTCCATCAGCATCTCGGTGATGAAGCAGCCCTGCGGATGACCCGGCGCGCGCATCGCACGCTGCTGGCCGGCGTTGATGTACACGTCCTTGTGGACGCGTCGCCGGTTCGGGAACGTGTAGATGTACGGCAGCGGGAAGCCCGAGGACGCGCCCGCGCCGCCCGTGCCCCAGCTCTCGCCGTCGAAGGCCGTCAGCATGCCGTCGGCCGACACGCCCGCCTTGATCTTCGCGACCGCCGACGGCCGGTTGCCCGCCGCCAGGTGCTCCTCGCGCCGATCCAGCATCAGCTGCACCGCCGCCTTCGCTTCCTTCGCGAGGCGCGCGCACGCGATGCCCTGGACGTCGGGGCCGAACTTGCTACCGAACCCGCCGCCCATGTGCTCGGTGATCACGCGCACGTTGGCCTGCGGGATGCCGAGGCTGGTCGCGAAGCCCTCGCGCGTGCCGTGTACGGCCTGCGTGCTCACCCAGGCCGTGAGCTTGTCGCCCTCCCACTCGCACACGCAGCCGTGCGTCTCGAGCGAGACGTGCGTCTGCACCTGCGTCGCGTAGGTCTGCTCGACGACGTGCGCGGCGGCCGCGAAGCCGGCCTGCAGGTTGCCTTCCTCCTCCGTCTGCGACGCCTTCACGTTGCCGCCCTCGAACACGACGGGCGCCTCGGGTTGCATCGCCTGCTCGACCGACGCGAGGAAGGGCAGCACCTCGTACTCGACCTTGATGGCGCGCGCCGCGTCGCGGGCTTGATCCTCGGTGGCCGCGGCCACGGCCGCGACCTCGTCGCCCACGTACATCACCTTGCCGCCCGCCTTGGCGATCGACACGGCCGCCTTCACGCCCGGCATCTTCAGCGCCGGCGCCAGGTCGATCGACACGACGCGCGCGTGCGGGTGGGGCGAGCGCAGGATCCGGCCGTACAGCATGCCGGGGCGCTTGATGTCGTAGGAGTACTTCGCGCGGCCCGCCACCTTCAGCGGGCCGTCGATGCGGTTCACGCGCGTGCTCAGGAGGCGACGCTCCTTCGGCCACGCGTACGGCGAGTTCGGGTTCGCGCTCGCCGGGAGGTTCACCTCGGCGACCTGCCCGCCCATCTCCTCGATGGGGACCACCGGTTCGTCAGCCACGCGCGCCTCCCTTCACTGCCAGCGCCGCCTCGAGCAGGCGGACATAGGTGCCGCAGCGGCAGATGTTGCCGTCGAGCGCCTTCTTGGCCTGTGCGGCCGTCGGGTTCGGCGTCTTCTCGAGCAGGGCCACGGTCGACATCACGAAGCCCGGCGTGCAGAAGCCGCACATCGTGCCGTCCTTCTCGAAGATGGCCTGCTGCACCGGGTGGAGCACGGTGCCCTGCGTGAGCCCCTCGATCGTGCGGATGTCGGCGCCCTCGGCGTCGACCGCCAGCACCGAGCAGGCGTACGCCGTGCGCTTGTCGATGACCACCGTGCAGGCGCCGCAGGAGCCGCGATCGCACACGCGCTTGGCGCCGGTGAGATCGAGCTGCTGGCGCATGGCGTCGAGCAGGGTCGTGCGCGGCTCGACGGTCACCGTCTTCTTCTGGCCGTTGATGGTGAGCGTGAGCGGTGCAGCGTCGGGGCCGACGACCGTGGCGCCCTGTGCCTCGGCGGCTTCGGGCGCGATGGCGGCCGCCACCACGGGGGTGACGCCGACCGACTTCAGGAACGTGCGGCGGGAGAAGTTGGGACCGGACGCCGACGCCTCCGCGGAGGCGGAGGTGAGGACTTCCTCGCCGGCCGGGCGTGAACGCGTGTGTTCGGACACGAGGACCTCGCTGTCAGGGGTGCAGAGACTGCCGTCGCGCCACAGGCTATCACGGGGAATGCTGCGATGCCGCCATGCCGGGAATGTCGAAGGTCTCTCATTGACGTCGCAGTGTCTTTGGCTGACGAAGGTCGGTCATCGGTCTCGCGCCCTACCTCCAGGGATCGCGCTGCGCAGTAAGATTCGGTCCCGTGCTTGTTCCTGTGGTGAGCCCCTCGCGGCGACGGTCGCTCAGTCCGCCGCAGCTGCTCGTGCTGAGCTTCCTCGGGCTCGTCGCGCTGGGCACCCTGTTGCTGTCGCTCCCCGCCGCGTCGGCCAGCGGCGTCCGTCTGCCCTTCGTGTCGGTGCTGTTCACTGCCACCTCGGCCGTGTGCGTCACCGGACTCATCGTGCTCGACACGCCCGTCGACTTCTCCGTGTTCGGGCAGGTCGTCGTCCTCCTCCTGATCCAGGCCGGCGGGCTCGGCTACATGACCCTCTCGACGCTCATCGGCGTCGCCCTCGGACGACGGATCACGCTGCAGGAGCGGCAGACGCTCAGCGAGGGCCTCAACGTCTTCTCGCCGGGCGAGGTCGTCCGCTTCGCCCTGTCGGTGTTCCGGGTCACGGTCGTGTTCGAGGCGCTCGGCGCGCTCATCCTCGGCCTGTGGTGGTCCGGGACCCACGGCGTCGGGCGCGGCGCCTGGCTCGGCGTGTTCCACGCGGTGTCGGCGTTCAACAACGCGGGGTTCTCGCTGTTCTCCGACAACCTGGTCGGCGCCACGGACGAGCCGGTGGTGCTGCTGACCGTGTCGGCGCTGGTGATCCTCGGCGGCATCGGGTTCTTCACCATCCTCGAGGTAGGGTCGCTGCGGCGACGGAACCTGCGGCTGTCGGTCCACTCGCAACTGGTCATCGCCATGACGGCCATCCTGCTCGTGGGCGGCACGGTGGCGATCTACGCCGCCGAGCGCGACAACCCGCTCACCCTCGGCGCCCTGCCGGCGGGGCAGGCGTGGATGGCCGCATGGTTCCAGTCGGCGATCACCCGGACGGCCGGCTTCAACTCGATCGCCATCGGCGCCTGCCAGCCGAGCGCACTGTTCGTGATGATGATCCTGATGTTCATCGGGGCGGCGCCGGGCGGCACGGGCGGCGGCGTGAAGGTGAGCACCGTCGGCGTGCTGATGGCGGCGCTGTGGGCCACCGCGCGCGGGGAGCGCGACGCGCTGGTGTTCCGGCGACGGATCCCGCCCGAGCAGATCATGCGGGCCTTCCTGATCTGCCTGATGGCGTTCCTGGCCGTCAACGCGCTGGCCGCCGTGCTCCTCGCCCGGGAAGGGCGCGAGTTGCTCCCCACGCTGTTCGAGGTGGTCTCGGCCTTCGGCACGGTCGGCATGTCGACCGGCGAGGGATCGAGTCCGCTGAGCCTGAGCGGCCACTTCTCGAGGACCGGGCAGGTGCTCATCGCGGCGATGATGTTCGCCGGCCGCCTCGGCCCGCTGACCCTGCTGATCGCGGTCGCACACCGCACCGAGCGATCGCGCGTCCGCTACCCGGAGGGGAAAGTACTGATTGGCTGATGCTGCAACGCCGAACGCCGAACCCGGTACCCGGTACCCGGTACCCGCTACCCGTGTCGTGAACTGACATGTCCAAACGCCTCTACGCCGTCATCGGTCTCGGTCGCTTCGGGTCCGCCGTCGCTTCCACCCTCATCTCGCTCGGGCAGGACGTCATCGGCGTCGACGACAGCGAGGACCGCGTGCGCGAGATGGGCGAGCTCACCAGCAACGCGCTGCAGATCGACGCCACCGACATCCGGGCGCTGCGGCAGGCGGGCGTCGGCGAGGCCGACGTCGCCATCATCTCGATCGGCGAGAACATCGAGGCGAGCCTGCTGATCGTCATGCAGGTGAAGGACCTCGGCGTGGAGACGATCATCGCCAAGGCCGCCTCGCCGCTGCACGGCCGCATCCTCGAGAAGGTGGGGGTGTCGCGGGTGATCTTCCCGGAGCGCGAGATGGCCGAGCGCACCGCGCGCAGCCTGGTGATCCCCAACGCGCTCGACTACATCGCGTTGTCGAAGGACTTCTCGCTGGTCGAGGTGGGCGTGCCGGCGTCGTTCGTGGACCACACCCTGCGCAGCATCGACCTGCGGGCCCGGCACGGGCTCACACTGGTGGCCATCAAGCGGCAGGTGGGTGGGAAGGAGGAGACGCTCGTCTCTCCCCCCGCCGACGAGGTGCTGCGCAATGGCGATGTGCTGGCGCTGCTCGGCAGCAACGAGAAGCTGGCCTTGATCGAGGCGATCAGGTAGGACGGGCTGCAGGCCACAGGCGACAGGCTGCCTGTCGCCCGCGCGTTATCGCTGGCCGCGCCGCCGCCGCGGGGCACACGGCACCGGAACGAGAAAGCCCCGGTACGTAGCCTGGGCTACGACCGGGGCCTCCCGCCTGGCTGGGGAGCCGTGGGGCCGGCCTCGCGTGGGGCCGGCGATGGCTCGTGAAAGGACCTTACTTGCGGCGGAGCACCGCGGCGCCGGCGAGGCCGAGGCCGATCAGGCTCATCGAGGCGGGCTCGGGCACGTTGCCGCCGTTGCCACCACCGTTACCGCCGCCGTTGCCGGGGTCGCCGCCGTTGGTGCCGCCGTTGGTGCCACCGTTACCACCACCGTTGGTGCCGCCGTTGCCACCGCCGTTGGTGCCACCGTTGCCGCCGCCGTTGGCCTGGCCGTAGAGCAGCGAGTGCGAGATGGCCTGCTGGGGACCGGTGATGGCCCACGATCCGGTCAGCGTGCCAACCGGCAGGCCGAACACGGCCCAGTCGTTGGTGCCCTGCGTGCCGCCGCTCTTCAGGCCGAAGGCGAGGCTCGCCATGTTGGTCCAGGCGGCGGGGTTGATCGTGAAGGTCCCCGTGAGCACGCCCGTGAACGGGCCGCCGCTCAGGGCACCGTTGAAGGTGCCGCTGGTGTTGTCGCTCTTGTCGACCAGGAAGTAGGTCGGGTTGGCGTCGAGGAAGGCGTCGCCGTTCGCGGTGTTCCCCGTGAGGTTGCCCTCGCCGAACTGGAGGCACGCGGCCGTGGCGCCGTCGAGCGTCACCGTGAACACGCGAACGGTGCTGGAAGCCGTCGTGCTGCCGGGGCAGGACGTCGTGATGGGGGCCGCCGAGGCGACGGTGGACACGGCGCCGAGGACGGCAGCGACAGCAACAGCAGCGAACAGCTTCATCAGGACTCTCCCCTACGAATTGGGCGCCTGGCGCTGGGGCACCTGCCACCGGAAACTTGATGCCCCTTCACATAGCGAAGGCCGTGCCAAGTCTCGAGCGGAGCGATTTCTGCGAGATTGCTGGCGTTTTTTGCCACATTCACTTTGGGTAGGGATTGATGAAGTCGTGCTCGCCGATCCAAAAGTCACCGATTTTGAAGACTAGATGATTTTATAAAGCTGAAAGTCTCCTCAATCGAGAATTTAAATGACGACTTACTGACACAAGAGAGTCGGCCTGAGCCGTAGAGTGACGGTCAAGCGAACACCGCCCTCCCCGTCAGGGACAGGGACAGGCCTGGGAATTGGGGGCTAGGGGCTGGGGGCTAGGAAAGCGCTAGGGGCTGGGGGCTGGGAGCTCGAAAGCCACCACGGGGCGACGGGCCCGACGTAGGTCGCAGCTGTCGCCCTTGGGCGAGCTCCGAGCCGCCGATTCGCTGGTGTGGTTTCCGAGCCCCGAGCTCCCAGCCCCCGTTCCGAGCCCCCGTTCCGCCGACGTGGTTGCCGAGCCCCGAGCCCCGAGCTCCTAGCCCCCGTCCCGAGCTCCCGAGCCCCTGTGCCGTCCCTGTCCCGAGCTCCCAGCCCCTAGCCCCGTCCGTGTCCCCCAGCCCCTGAGCTGATGACACGGCAACGCCCGGCACTCGAGGGGAGCGAATGCCGGGCGTGTCGCCGGCCCCTGCATCTGCAGGGCGCCGGGATGGACATGGCTGGCGCGGTGTCGCGCCAGGATGAGTGCGGCGTCAGTTGGCCGACTTGCGCCTCGTGGCCACGCCGGCGCCGAACAGGCCGACCCCGAGGAGCACGAGCGAGGCCGGCTCCGGCACCAACTGGGCGTCGATGGCTTCCGCGCAGGCCGTATCGGCAGCCTTGCACGCCGACGAAGTGGGGTCGAGCGGCTGCGCGTCGGACGACGACGCGATCAGGGACGAGACGACAAGAAACGAGAACAGGACAACGCTGGATCGCATGAGAGGTGACCGCCTACGTCTTCGCGGACATCCCGGGAAGAGAAGGGGGGCATCGTGTTGGGGCCGACGCCGGTCTGACCACTTCTAAAGCAAGCGCGATGCCAACCACGGAAAGTATCTGTTCCCCAGTGTTTGTCCCTGGATCGTCCTCAGGCAGATCCGGAAGTCGCTTCCTGTGGAGACAAATCGTCTCGGATCGGTGTTTCCGGCCTCCCACACGGAGACTTCTCTAGCGCCAAGACGCGATAACGCGCCCGCTCCGGAGGCATGAGGATCCGCACCAGGCTGCCCCATCGCCCCTGCGTGCTAGACTCCGCGGACCCCTGCAGCAGGAGTCGCTGATGAACTCTCGCCGTGCGTTCCTCTCCCGCCTCGGCACCACGAGCACCGCCGTGGCGGCGGCCTTGACCGTGGATGGCCTCGCCCACATGGCCCGCGCCGCCGATCAGGTGCGTGGCCGCACCCCGGCCGAGCTGGCCGCCGACGAGGACTTCTGGCGCGAGGTGCAGCTCGGCTTCACCCTCGACCGCACGGTAGTCAACCTGAACAATGGCGGCGTCTGCCCCAGCCCGCGCGTGGTCCACGAGGCGTTCAAGCGCTACCTCGACCACGCCAACCAGGCGCCCGTGTTCAACATGTGGCAGGAGCAGGAACCCAACCTCGAGCGCGTCCGCATCGGCCTGGCGCACGACGCCGGCTGCGACCCCGAAGAACTGGCGATCACCCGCAACGCCAGCGAAGCCCTCCAGATCGCCCAGCTCGGCATCGACCTGCAGCCCGGCGACGAGGTGGTCACGACCACCCAGGACTACGGCCGCATGCTCGACACCTGGGAGCAGCGCGTCCGCCGCGACGGCATCACGCTCACCAAGGTGTCGTTCCCGGTGCCGCCGCCCTCGATGGCCGACCTCGCGCAGCGCCTCGAGCGCGCCCTGACGCCGAAGACCAAGGTCCTGCACTTCTGCCACATCACCAACCTGACCGGGCAGATCTTCCCCGTCGCCGACATCTGCCGCATGGCCCGCGCCCGCGGCGTCCGCACCATCGTCGATGGCGCCCACGCGTTCGGGCACTTCCCCTTCCAGATCCGCGACCTCGGCTGCGACTACTACGGCACGAGCCTGCACAAGTGGCTGCTCGCCCCCATCGGCACCGGCTTCCTGTACGTGCGCAGGGAGCGCATCGCCGATCTCTGGCCGCTCACGCCCGCCGCGGCCAGCAAGGCCGGCGACATCCGCAAGTTCGAGGAAGTCGGCACGCACCCGGCCGCCAACCACAATGCCATCGCCGAGGCGCGCGTCTACCACCACACGATCGGCGGCGAGCGGAAGATCGCGCGGCTGCAGTACCTCCGCAACCGCTGGATGAAGCGGCTGTCGGAGCACCCGAAGACCACGATCCACACCAGCTTCGATCCGGCGCAGGGCGGCGCCATCGGCAACCTCGGCACGCCCGGGCTCGACTCGGGCCGCCTGGCCGCCCACCTCTACGCCCAGCACCGCATCATCGTCACGCCGATCAAGCACGCCGAGTTCGAGGGCATCCGCGTGACGCCCAACGTCTACACGACGCTCGAGGAAGTCGACACCTTCGCCGACACGATCGAGCGCATCCTGGCGAAGGGCCTGCCGGCTACTGCGTAGCAATTCAGAATTCAGAATTCAGGAATTGAGTGCGGGGCGAGCAACGCCAACTCCTCGGCAGAGCTGACCAGGTCCGCCCCGCGCTCAATTCCCCGATTCCTCAATTCTGAATTGTTCCGGTATGCTGACCCTGCCCAACCCAGAGGAGAGGTTCAGATGTCAGGACAGATCCGTCTTGCCGCAGCCGTGTGCGCTGCGGTGTTGTGCGCGGCGACCCCCGCGCTCGCCCAGAACCCCAACCGCGTGACGGTGCGCGCGATGCTCGGAGGTGGCAACGAAGTGCCGGCCGTGAGCGCTGGCGCGCACGGCGAGGCCGTGGTGACCGTCGATCGTGGCGCAGGCACCATCGACTACGAGGTCAACATCTTCAACCTGCCGTCGGGCATCGTGGCCGCGCACATCCACGCGGCCACGGCCGGCGTGAATGGCCCGATCGTCATCAACTTCCCGGTGGCCGCGGTCGGCCAGTCGGGGTCGTTCCAGTTGAAGGGCAGCGCGCGGGCCAGCGAGCTGATCGCCCGGCCCGAATCGGGCATCCGGTTCTTCGAGGAAGTGGCGTTCGCGATCGCGAGCGGCGCGGCCTACGTGAACGTGCACTCGCAGGCCAACCCCGGCGGCGAGGTCCGCGGCCAGTTGTGCCCGGAGAGCGCCGCGGCCAACACGTTCAACGGCGTCGCACTCTGCACCCAGCCGCGGAAGTAGAGCAAGAGCAGAAGAGTAGAAGAGTAGAAGGCAAACCGGGAAGGACAAAGCCCGAAAGCTGCCAAAGCCTTCAAGCTTGAAGGCTTTCCGCTTTCGACCTTCCCGCCCTGCCCTCGTTACTTCTGCTCTTCTACTCTTCTGCCTTTCGAAGTCGGCGGCCTTAGCCGACGAAGCGGTACCCCAGCCCGTGCACCGTCAGCAGGAACTGCGGATGGCGCGGGTTGGGCTCGATCTTCTGGCGCAGCCACGCCACGTGCACGTCCACCGTGCGCGTCGACGGCATGGAGTTGTAGCCCCACACCTCGTTGAGCAACTGGTCGCGGGAGATGACCTCGTTGCGGTGCTCGATGAGGTAGCGCAGCAGCTGGTACTCGCGGGCCGACAGCTCGATCAGGCCATCGCCGCGGAACACCTCGGCGCTGCGGTAGTCGACCCGCACCTCGCCGAACTGGTAGCCCTCGTTCGCGGGGGGCGTCGGGGGCGGCGCCCGCCGGCGCAGGCGCGCCTCGATGCGCGCCAGCAGTTCCATCATCTCGAACGGTTTCGACAGGTAGTCGTCGGCGCCGAGCTTCAGGCCCACCACCGTGTC
>NZ_JBIINP010000029.1:0-37597 GCF_044337415.1 Luteitalea sp. | reverse complement strand
TCGGGGTCGATCTCGAACCGGTTGTCGTAGCGCGAGAGGCTTTCGCCGTAGCCGCGCAGCGAGAGCGTGCTGCCGAACCGGCTGTGGATCTCCTCCTTGAGCGAGGCGCCGTAGCCGGGAATGCCGCTCGTGGCGGTGGCGCTCCGGCCGAAGCCGGTGCCGATGAGGATGAAGTAGCCGCCGTGGTAGCCGTTGCTCCGGTCGTAATTGAAGCGGGGAATCGTCGCGTGACTGCCGCCCGCGCCATCGTCGTTGACGCGCGGGCGATTCCGCCAGGACGGCAGGATGCCCACCATCGGCCCGCTCTTGATCGTGTCCATCAGGTGGTGTCCCACCCGGCCGCTCGAGTTGGCCAGCCCCTGCGGATGCTGGCGCGAGCGCGAGTTGAGCAGCAGTCGGCCCGTCTCCACCGTGCTCGCCGCGAGGACGACGGCCCTGGCGTACACCTCCTCGTCCTTCCGGGTCCGGGCGTCGATGAAGGAGACGCCCCGGGCGTGTCCGCGGTCGTCCACCAGCACCTCACGAGCGACGGCGTGCGTGCGGAGCGTGAAATTCGGTCGTCCCTGGAGCTTGGGGATGATGGCGTCGAGCGTGCTGAAGCGGGCGCCCACCGGGCAGCCCCTGCCGCACCCGGAGCAGTAGTGGCACTTGGGGCGGCCGTCGTGCGGCGCGCTGAGGGCGGCCGTGCGCTCGGACAGCACGGGCACGCCGATGCGATCGCAGGCGGCCTTGAGGTCGCGCTCGGTGCAGCGCCAGGGATGAGGTGGACCCGCGTAGATGCCATCCGGCATGTTCGGGTAACGGTCGGCCTGGCCGGCGATGCCGACCAGGCGCTCCACCTTGTCGTAGTACGGCGCGAGTTCGTCGTAGTCGAGGGGCCAGTCGTCGCCGTAGCCCTGGCGCGATGCCGGCTTGAAGTCGAGCGGCCCGTGGCGAAAGCACGAACGGCCCCACGTGTTCGTGCGGCCGCCCACTGCGCGCAGCCGCGTCCAGTGGAAGCGATCGAGTGAGTCGTAGGTGTCTTCGCGCGGGTTGGTGTAGAGGTGCGCGGTGTACTCGTTGATCTTCCAGAGCCCGTCGTACTTGCCGGGCGGCCCCTCACCGCGGAACTTCAGGTCCCACGGCATCTCGTGGGACAGGAAGTCGGTGCCCGGCGTGAGCATGCGGCCTGCTTCGAGCAGCAGCACGCGCGCCCCGGCATTGACCAGCACCAGCGCGGCGGTGGCGCCGCCAGCGCCGGAGCCCACCACGATCACGTCGTACGCCTGCGCCATGGTTCCTCGCCTGAAGATGTGCGCGGCAGTCTATCGCACCGGGCAGGCAGTTCTCGCCGGGCGCCACCTCACGTCACGCAGGTAGGGCCGGGGGCCGTCTCGGCGTGGCAGTGCCGATTGTCAGCGTGCTGCGTAGCCAGCCATCGGCGCCCCGTCCTCGCCCAGGCGGCCCACGGTCCACAGCAGCCCGCGCGTGACCATGGCGAGGTACACCGGATCGGCCACCATCGCCGTGTTGTGGCCCAGTGAGGTCACGAACACCTTCGCGCGCCCATGGGTGTTCGTCCAGACAAGGGGGTAGGTCTTCTTCGACTCGACGCTGTAGGCCTGGGCCAGCGGCGTCATCCCCGGCCACGTGCGTTCGAGTTCGTACAGCTCTTCAGGGGTGGTCACCCACGTCTCCGGCACGCCCCGCATGATGGGGTGCCCCTTGGCGACAGTCTCGACCGTGAGGGGGCGCTGCGCGTCGTGGCGCATGCTGAACGCGCCCATCATTTCGCCCCAGGCGCGTGTGGTCGATCGCCGATAGCTGTGCACGGCGCCGTGCAGGATGACGGCACCAACCCCGCTGTCGCGATGCGCCGCAGCGAGCCGCTCGATCCAGGGCACGTCGACCACGTGCGAGAAGGACATGTTGTACAGGACGACGTCGACGTCCTTCGTCCACGCCGTGTCCTTGTGGCGGTCGATCAGCACCTCGGTCGAGGTCCCGGCCGTGTGGTCGATGGTCCAGGTGACGTTGGCCGTTCTGGCCACGGCCGGAGGGACAATCGCCTCCTGCTTCACGAACTCGTGGAAGCCGCCGCCCGTGACGTAGAGGGCGCGGATGGGTTTGGGCGCCTGTGCGGCCTCGGGCGTGCCCTGCCATGCCCTCGACACGGCCAGCAGTGCGATGAGGACGGTGCCGATGGCGACGTGACGAGGCATGTGTGGCTCCTGCGGACGAGAGGGCGCGCACCCGACGGGGCGGGCGGATTATGCCATGCGGTCGCGTGCCGTCCTCAGGGTGCCTTCACGGCGGCGAGCAGGGCGAGTTCACGCCATTTCCAGTGGCAGTCGACTTCGACGAAGCCGATCGCGCGCAGCCACTGCAACTGGGTCTCGACGGGCGTCAGCTTGTTGGACGGGTCGTCATCCTCGGGCGCCACGCCGAGGGCGCCCAGGAACCACTGGTGCAGGGCGGGTGTGGCCGACGCCACGTGCTCGAGGTTGAGGAACACGCCTCCGGGCAGCAGCCGGTCGTGGATCTCGCGGTACAGGGCGCGCTTGCGGTCGTCGACCAGGTGGTGAATCGCGAAGCTGGAGACGATGGCGTCGAAGGCGCCGAGGTCGGGGAGGGGCGCGTCCAGGTCGTGGCGCACCACGGTCACGCGCGGGTCGTTCCCGAAGCGGGCGTGCAGGCGATCGAGCATCGTGTCGGAGAAGTCGACGGCAATGCCGGTGGCCTCCGGCAGGTGGTCGAGCAACAGGCCGATCAGGCGTCCCTCTCCGCTGCCGAGGTCGAGGATCCGCCGCGTCCGTGTCGGGACGCACTCGAGGAGCGAGGCCTCGCCTTCCTCGCGTCGGGGGATGCGATAGGCGATCTGCAGGTAGCGCTCGGCGTGTGCCGCTTCGGTCCAGAGGTTGACGTCGTCCACGGTCACAGACTACCGCCGAACCCGCAGGCGCGCTCGACCGAAGCCTCGCGGGTCAGGCACGTGCCGGCGCGGCGACCCACTCGGCCACGACGAGGAACACGAGGCGCACTGCCCAGGGTTGCCACGCCAGCGCCCCACCCGCCACGATGCGCGGGCCGACGACGAACAGCACGTAGGGCGCGAGGATCCCGAGGACGAGCAGGAAGGGGCCGCCCGAATACTCGAGCGGGTGCAGGATGTCGGCCTTGGTGAACTCCGAGCGGAACAGCGTGTCGCCCAGGATCATCACCGGCACCGCCGCGGTGCGACGCCAGAACCGGCTCACTGCCGGTCCCGGCCACGCCGGCTCGCCGCTGGCCGTCTTCGGTCGCCACTTGAGCCAGGCGCCCGCGAGTTCGCCGGCAGCCATGGCATACAGCCCGAGGATCGACACCAGGGGGCCCACCATCCAGATCCGTCGTCGCAGCGCCACTTCGCGGTCGGTGTCTTCGGGGCCGCGCGTGAAGAGCAGGAACACGCAGAGGACGAAGATGATCCAGATGGCGATGGGGAACCGGCCGCCCGGTTCCTCGAGCAGCCGATCGGGTGACCAGATCGAGCGCCGCGCGAGGTAGTCCGCCAGGGTCACCCACCCGGCCAACAGGAGGTCCTCGACTTCGAGCAGGCGCCCGGTCCGCGGCCGCGCGCCGGCTGGCGGTGTCGTTGCGGGCGCGGTCATGCTGTCATCCAGTACTGTCCGGCCCACGAGGACAGGTAGAAGAACACGAAGCGAAGGATCCATGGCCGCCACGCCAGCGGCCCACCGGCGGCGATCCGGGGACCGGCCACGAACAGCATGAAGGGGAGCGCCGACAGCCCGGCCATCAGCAGCGTCGGGAGCAGCGCGGCGCCGTCGATGGGCGCGGCGGCTGCCCCGAGATTGGTCATGGCGAGCTCCGAGCGGAACAACGCGTCGCCGAGCAGCGCCACCGGGATCGCGGCCGTCCGTCGCACGACGCCGGGCACGTACGGTCCGGGCCAGGGCGGCTCCTGGTCGGGCTTCAGGTCGGGACTCCCGAACACGGCCTGCTGGACGCCCGACGCGACCAGCGCGTAGATCGACAGGACCGGCAGTGCGAGGCCGAGCATCGGCCACCGGCGGCCCAGTGCGACGTCACGGTCGGTGTCCTCGGGGCCGCGCGTCAGGAGCACGAACAGGAACAGCCCGAGGAACAGCCAGCCTGTCGGCGTGAGGGCTCGCAGGAACGCCAGCCACCCCGGCCCCGCGTCGCCGGACGACAGGCTCTGGAGCAACTGGAAGGGGTCGCCGGCCCAGCGACGCACGAGTTCCTCGACGCCGAACACCCAGCCGCCGAGCAGCAGATCCTCGACCTGGAGCACGTGCGTCGGCCGGCGCGGCGGCAACGCACCCTCGCGCGGACCGTCGTGACTCGCGCGATACTCCGCGGCCGCCTCGGCTCCACGGGTCTCGGGCGTCGCCCGCGACCCTCGATTGAACATGCGCGTGATTCTATGTCTTCCCCGGCTGACCGCGTCCGACTGCCGACTGCCGTCCCGCTTCCCGACTCCCGACTCCCGATTCCCGGCACTTTCCCCTACCATGTGCCCATGCTCAAGACGCTCGCGGCGACGATGGTCGCCCTTTTCCTGGTGGGCAGCGTGGTGGACGCACAAACGACGGCGGCGGCCGACGCCGCGAAGGCCGCCGACCTGGCGCGGTTCACGGCGCAGACCAGCAACGACTTCGCGGCACTCGGCCAACTGCTGGCTGACGACCTCATCTACACACACTCGAGTGCGGCCGTTGACGGCAAGGCCAGCTTCATCGAGAGCATGCGCAGCGGCACGGTCAAGTACGAGTCGATCGAGCCGCGCGACGTGCAGGTGCGCGTCTACGGCAACACTGCCGTCATCACCGGGGCCGGACGATTTCGCGTGACTGCCCGCGGCGAGAAGCTCGACAACCAGCTGCGCTACACCAACGTGTGGGTGCTGCGCGACGGGCGCTGGCAGATGGTGAGCTGGCAGAGTACGAAGATTCCTTAACGCTTAACGCCGAACGCTTGACGATCGTTGGCCACGGGCTGCGGGCCACAGGCGGCCTGTCGTCGGCCTGACCTCAGGTGGCCTGTCGCCTGCAGGCTGCAGCCCTTCCCGCGGACCGCTTCCGGCTACCCGTTCCCCGATTCCCGATTCCCGCTTCGTTCCCATGCCCCTCCAACTCGGATTCGTCTCCGCCATCCTTCCGGAACTCTCCCTCGACGAGGTGCTCGCGTTCGCGGCCGCCGAGCGGTTCGCGTGCGTCGAGGTGATGTGCTGGCCGGTCGGCAAGGCCGAGCGCAAGTACGCCGGCGTGACGCACGTCGACGTCACCGACTTCACGCAGGCGCAGGCCGACGATGTGCTGGCGTTGTGCGCGCGGCACGGCGTGTCGATTTCGGCGCTCGGCTACTACCCGAACCTGCTCGACCCTGATCAGGCGGTGGCCGACGTGGCGCGCGCGCAGCTCGAGCGCGTGATCGTCGCCGCGCCGCTGCTGGGCCTCAAGACCGTCAACACGTTCGTCGGACGCGACTGGACCCGCAGCGTCGACGACAACTGGCCGCGCTTCCTCGATGTGTGGCGCCCGCTGCTGGCGCTGGCGGCCGACCACGGCGTCCGGATCGGCATCGAGAACTGCCCGATGTCGTTCACGAAGGACGAGTGGCCGGGCGGCAAGAACCTCTTCACGACGCCCGTGATCTGGCGTCGTGCGTTCGAGGACCTCGGCGCCGACAACCTCGGCCTCAACTACGACCCGTCACACTTCGCGCTGCAGCACATGGACCCGTGCAGCCCCCTCAAGGAGTTCCAGGACCGCCTGTTCCACGTGCACGCGAAGGACATCCGGATCCGGCGTGACCGCATCGACCAGGTCGGCATCTTCGCGCACCCGCTCGAGTGGCACCAGCCGCGCCTGCCGGGCTACGGCGAGATCGACTGGGCCCGCTTCATGGGCGCGCTGATGGAGACCACGTACCGCGGTCCGGTGTGCATCGAGGTCGAGGACGCGACGTTCGGCAATACGCTCGAAGGCCGCAAGAGCGCGCTCCGCGTGTCGCGCAACGTGCTGGAGCCGTACTTCGGGTAAGTTGGCAATTCGAAATTTGAGATTTGAAATTCTCGTGGGGCGCGGCCTCGCCGCCGCCCCTCGGCATATCGCGCGCGGCAAGGCCGACAGGCCGGCCGCCGGCCAATTTCGAATGTCCAATTTCAAATTGCCGCCGCTGGTCTGCGTCTTCCTGCTCTGGGGCACCGCAGCCACCGCGCAGCCCCTGCCGGCCGGGCAGGTCATCGAGCGCGTCGCGACGCTCGCCGATCCGGCACAGACCTACGCGCTCTACCTGCCGACCAGCTACACGCCCGAGCGGATCTGGCCGATTCTCATCGGCTTCCATCCCGGCGCGCGCGGTCGCGCCATCGTCGATGCGTACCGCGAGGCCGCCGAGCGCCACGGCTTCATCGTCGCGGGCTCGAACGTGTCGCGGAACGGGCCGTTCGAGGCCTCTTGGCAGGCCGCCCGCACGATGCTGCAGGACATCGGCCAGCGCCTGCCCGCCGATGCGCGCCGCGTGTACCTGACCGGCCACTCGGGTGGTGCGCGCCTCGCCCTGCAGATTGCCCTCGCCAACGCGCAGATCGCCGGCGTGATCGCGTCGAGCGCCGGGTTTCCCGACTCGACGCCGCGGAGCTCGGTGTCGTTCCCGATCTTCGGCACGGCCGGCACCGAAGACTTCAACCACGTCGAGATGCGCCTGCTCGATCGCGCGCTGAAGACTTCCCACCGCCTGGCCGTCTTCGAGGGGGGCCATGTGCTGCCGCCGCCCGACGTGGCGATGCAGGCCCTGGACTGGCTCGACCTGCAGGCGATGGCCTCGGGCCGACTTCCACGCGACGCCTCGCGCATCGGCGCGGCATGGGCCGACGCCGAGCGCGCCGCAGCAGAGGCGGGCGAGACCGCGCGTGCCGTTCACCTGCTGCGTGGGATGGCCGTCGACTTCAAGGACCTGCACGACATCAAGGCGGTGGAGGCGCGGGCCTCGGCCCTGGCTCGTCAGCCG
The DNA here is from genome assembly GCF_044337415.1 of Luteitalea sp. GTDB lineage: Bacteria > Acidobacteriota > Vicinamibacteria > Vicinamibacterales > Vicinamibacteraceae > Luteitalea. The sequence goes on along the minus strand of NZ_JBIINP010000029.1, from coordinate 30,586 downwards.
GCGGTCAAGCGCGCGCTCGACGATGAGCGCGAGGGCGACGAGCGTGAACGACGGATGATGGAGGACATCGGCCGCCTGCGGACCGACGTCGGGGACGCGTCGATGCGCGCCGCGGCCTTGAAGGCCCTGGAGACACGGCTGTCCGCGCTCAAGACGGAGGCGGATGCGCCGGTCGCGTCTGCCGAGCGAGCCCGGGCGCGTCGCATCCTGCGGGCGACGGCGGCGGATGCGCGGGCCGCGGGCGAGGGCGACGCAGAGTATCGGGCGCTGATTCGCCGCTATGCCGCCCCGTAGGTGGCCATTCGACATGTGACATTCGAAATTCTCGGCGGCTTGCCCTGCGGGCTTCGCCGCGCCCACGGCAACGCAAGGCGAGAGGCCGAAGGCCCTCGCGCGAGAATTTCAGATGTCGAATTTCAAATTGCCAGCGCCGTGCGGAACTCGTCCAGGTACCGCCGCACCTTCTCCTTCGGATCTCCCGGCCCCAGCGTCTCGATGGGCACGTAGCCGCGGTAGCGGGCCTCCTTGAGGATGCGTGCGATCTGCTTCAGGTCGACGCGTTCCTCCTTGTCGTTGCGGTAGACCAGTTCCTTGACCTGCCACGTGTAGGCGTAGGGCGCGAGCATGGCGATCTCGGCGTAGGGGTCGCTGGTCGTGCGCAGGCTGCCGATGTCGACGTTGAGCCCGAACCACCGCGACGGGATGCGGGTACGGATCTCCAGGTAGTCGGCGGCGACCTTCAGGGCGTCGTTGTGGTTCTGCAGCACGATCATCACGCCGTGCGCCTCGGCCGCCGTGACGCAGCGCTGGATCCCGTTGACGATCCAGTCCAGCACCGTTGCCTTCGGCACGCCGGCCGGCATCACCTTGCCGTCGAACACGCGCAGCACGGGCGCGCCCAGCTTCGCAGCCACGTCCACCCAGCGCGTCACGTGCGCCACGTCGGCGTCGCGCTTGCCCGCGTCGGGCACGGCGAAGTCGTTGCGCACGCCCGTGCCGCTGATCCCCAGCCCGAGGCTGAAGGCCAGGTGCTTGATCCGGTAGATCAACGCGTCGTCTGGCACCGCCGGATAGCCCTTGAAGTAATAGCCCGTCGGGTCCACCGCGTCGAAGCCGATCTCGGCGCAGAACTCGAGGACCTGCTCGAGCGACATCGCGCCGCTGGTGAGCGGGCCGTTGAACGAGTACAGGTTGCAGCTCGTCTTGATGCGAGCCGGGAAGCCGGGCACCACCGACGCACCGGCGGGGACGGCAGAGAGGGCCGGCATGACTGCAGCAGCCGCGGTGGTGGCGAGAAACGATCGTCGACTCGGCATGGGAACCCTCTCATCGATGCTGCGCCGAACCCGGCACCCGGTACCCGGTACCCGGTTCCCGGCCGTGCGGCATTCTGCATTCGGCATCGCGGCATTCTATAGTTCCTCCCCATGCGCCCTCTCCTCGCCCTCGCCGCCTGCCTGCTGCTGCCGGCCACGCTCGCTGCCCAGCCCCGACCCGAATGGACGCCCCTGTTCAACGGCAAGGACCTGACCGGCTGGACCAACATCAACACCGATCCCGACACCTGGTTCGTGAAGGACGGCATGCTGATGACCACCGGCAAGCCGCTCGGCGTGATGTGCAGCAACAAGATGTACGAGAACTTCGTGCTGCACATCGAGTGGATGCACCACGAGGCCGGCGGCAACTCCGGCGTCTTCATCTGGAGCGCTGCCAACCCCGATCCCAAGGGCCGCCTGCCCGACGGGCTCGAGGTGCAGATGCTGGAGGTCGACTGGCCGAAGCTGCACGTGAAGGACGGCGTGATGCCCACCGACGACTACGTGCACGGCGAGCTGTTCGGCGTCGGCGGCGTGCAGATCATCCCCGACAACCCGCGCGGGCCGCGCAGCAAGTCCATCGAGAAGCGGGCGCTCCCCCGGGAGAACTGGAACACCTACGATCTCGTCGCGGTGGACGGTGTGGCGAAGCTCTCGGTCAACGGCAAGTTCGTCAACGGGATCCGCAACTCGTCGCGTCGAAAGGGCTACCTGTGCATGGAGTCCGAGGGCGCGCCGATCCAGTGGCGCAACGCCTGGATCATGGAGCTGCCAGGCGGCGTGACGACGCCCGACATGATCGCGCCGGAGCGCGGGAAGTGACGCGTCGCCGGCTGCTCCGCGCGTGCGTCCTGGCCGGCATCATCGTGTCGGTGGGCCTGCCCGCGCGGGCGCAGATGGCCGTCGTGGAGGACCGCTGGGCCAAGGACGTCGACGCCTTCGCGGCACAGGACGCCGCCCGGCCCTTCCCCGAGGGCGGCATCGTCTTCGTGGGCAGCTCGAGCATCCGGCTGTGGGACCTCGCCACGGCGTTCCCGGGGCGGCCGATCCTCAACCGTGGTTTCGGCGGCACGCAGATCGCCGATTCGGTGCGCCACATCGAGCGCCTGGTGCTGCGGCACAAGCCGTCCACGGTGATCGTCTACGCCGGCGACAACGACCTGTCGGCGGGCCGCACGCCCCAGCAGGTGCAGGCCGACTTCCACGCCTTCGTCACCAAGGTGCACGCCGTGCTGCCGCGCACGCGCATCGCCTTCATCGGCATCAAGCCGAGCCTCGCGCGCTGGGCGCTCATCGCGAAGGTGCGCGAGGCCAACCGACTGGTGCGCGCCGAGTGCGACCGCGACGATCGCCTCGGCTTCGTCGACGTCGACGGCCCGATGCTCGGCTGGGACGGCAAGCCGCGCGCCGACCTCTTCGTCGAGGACGGCCTGCACCTCTCCGCGAAGGGCTACGCGGTCTGGAACACGCTGGTCGCGCCGTTTCTCGAGTAGGCGACGACTGGCTACTGGCCACGGCCGACAGGCGGCCTGTCACCGCAGGTCGCCTGTAGCCTGTAGGCTGTAGCCCATGCCTCATCGCGTCGCGGTCCTCGGTCTCGGTCACTGGTACTCCGCCTACGGGCTCGCGCGGGCACTGCCCGAGTACCCGCACGCCACGCTCGTGGCCGCCTCCGACCCGGACCCGCGCCGGCTCTCGGCCTACTGCGACACCTTCCGCATCGAGGCCGTCGCCGACTACGCCGACATCCTCTCTCGCGACGACATCGACATCGTCCACATCGCCGCGCCGGTGCGCGACATCCCGGAGTTGACGACGCGGGCGGCCAGCGCGGGCAAGCACATCGTGATGGGCAAGCCCATGGCGATGACCGTGGCGCAGGCCGACGAGATGGTGCGCGTGGTGGAGGAGAGCGGCGTCACCTGCGTGCCGTTCCAGGGCCTGATGCGGCTGCGGCATCAGGCCCTCAAGGCGCGGGTGGACGCCGGCGAGATCGGCGAACTGGCCGTGATGCACCAGACGGGCCGCTGGGCCATCGCAGAGGACTGGTACATGTCGGGCACGCCGGGGTGGTTCGTCGATCCCGCGCAGGTCCCCGGTGGCGCCTTCATCGACGAGGGGATCTACTGGATCGACCTGTTCCGCTGGCTGGCCGGCAGCGAGGTGGTCGAGGTCGACGCGCGCATGCGCAACATCGTCCATCGGGACCTGCCGGTGGAGGACTGGGGCTTTGCCGTGTTCACGTTCGCCAACGGCGTCACGGCGACGCTCGAGGCATCGTGGACGATCAACGCGCCGCGCGTCACGGGGCCGTCGCCGAAGCGCAACAGCGTCGTGCGGCTCGAACTGGTGGGCACGAAGGGCGAACTGATGGAGCAGTGGTTCCGATCGCCCGGAGGGGCCGCGCTCACGGCTGGGGCGGAGGACTGGGTCTTCGAGCGCTCCAGCGAGGAAGCCTTCGGCCCGGCGACGCCCATGCCGCTGCATCACCTGATTACGTGCCTCGAGCAGGGGACGACTCCGGCGGCGACCATCAGGGACGCGCGCGAGTCGTTCGCCGTGGCGATGGCGGCCTACGCCTCGGCGCGCGAGGGGCGGCCCGTGCGGCTGGACGCTCCAAGCGCTTCCTGAGGTGGGTCCGCATCGCGAGGTCCGGCGGTGAACGGCCGGGCCTGCCGTGCGCCTGCGGCTGCGCCGCGTTCGGTCCGGCGTGGGACCGTCGTTTGATAGGACACGAGCCACGTCCAGCTGTCCCGGGGTCCATGAGCCCGCACAGCCGTGAGGAATCAGGTCCGCACGACGCGGAGCGTGGCAGGGAGTCCCTGGTGGAGCGAAGCCTGTCGCGTCGCGCGTTGGTCATGCCCACGCGTACGGGAGGTCGATCGTGAGTACGATTGACCACATGCAGGCTGGAGCCGTGCCGCTCCCGCCGCCGAGCACGAGGCAGGCCTTCCGCCACCTCATGCGTCGCGCGCAGGATGGCGACGGCTCGGCGCTCCACCTGCTCTTCGCGCAGCACGTCGGTCCGCTGCGCCGGTGGGCGCGCGGGCGCCTGCCGCGCTGGGCGCGCACCGTCGCCGACACGGCCGACCTCGTGCAGGAAGCGCTCGTCCACACCCTGCGCAGGCTCGGGGAGTTCGAGCCGCAGGGGCATCAGGCGCTGCAGGCGTACCTGCGCCGGTCCGTCGACAATCGCATTCACGACGAGTTTCGTCGCATCGCCCGCCGTGGCCTGGCCTCCACGCTCGACGAGGCGCATGCCGACAGCCGACCCTCGCCGCTCGAGGAGGCCGTGGCCCAGCAGACCGAGTCGCGGTACCGGCAGGCGCTCGCACGCCTGCGTCCTGCCGACCGTCGGCTCGTGGTGGCCCGTGTCGAACTCGGCTACTCGCTCGAGCAGCTCGCCCTGATGACCAATCGCCCGCGCGTCGACACGGCGCGGGTTGCCCTCCGGCGCGCCCTCGAGCGGCTCGCGCTGGAGATGGCCCGTGCCTGAGGGCGCTTCCGCCCTGCCGACGGCGGGGCGGACGCGACGGGCGGGCGACGCCGTCCCCATCCTGCGCGAAGCGGTGCAGGCCGTGGTCGAAGGCCAGGCCATCGCCTGGGACGACGCCGAGGAGCGTGGCCGTACGCCGCTGGAGCGTTCGATGACGCGCCAGTTGCGCGACCTGTCGCGCCTGGCCGGGTTCGACGCGAGCGACCCGATGGCGCCACCCACCGTGTTGCCGTCGTGGGTCGTCGTGGCCACAGGCGCGCTCGCGACCGTGCAGGCGGCCACAGGGATCACGGCGGCCCTGTGGCTCGCGTGGCAGGGTGAGGGGCTCGGGTGGCGCACGGCGCTGCCGCTGCTGCTCGCCCTTGCCGCGGGCCTCGCGTGGCGCGTCAGGCGCGCGCGCATGCCCGGTGCCGCCGACCTCCTGATCCTGCTCGCGGCCTGGGCTGGCCGCGGTGCCCTCGAGACCCTCGCCGCGCTGTCTGCGCCGTGGGCGTGGCTCACGGCGCCGCTCCGCATCGCCTGCGTGGAGGCCGCCCTGCCGCTGATGCTGATGCTGGTGGTGCTGGCGCGCGTGTCGCGGCCGCGGTTCACGCGGCGCGACACCTTCGGCCGGTGGCTGGCGTGGGCGGCGTGTGGCTGCACGCTCGTGCTGGCGCCCGCGGTGGTGAGCCGCTGGCTGCCGCTGGCGCTGCCATTTGTCGCCGCGGTGTGGGCGAGTGTGGGGCTGGCGCTCCTCTGGCGGTGGGGGCGTGGCGGGCCGCCGGCATCGGGCGTCGAGGCGACACCGCGCGTGGCTCGGTGGTCGGCCATCGCCAAAGTGACGGCGAGCGACGCGTGGGCCGCGTGGCGGGGCACACACACCACGCGCCTTGCCGCCCTTACGGCCGGCGTGCATCGCGCGCGGACGCTGCGGGAGCTGGCCGCGCTGCTGACTGCGCAGATCGTGGAGGCGACCGGCGCGTCGCGGGCCGTGATCGTCATCCCCGGCGAGGAGGCCTGGACGGCTGTGGGCGGGGAAGGCATCACCGTGCCGTCAGGCTCTGCCGTGGCCGCGCTGCTGGACGGCGCCGACAGCGCCCTGCGCGTGGATGCCGCGTCCCGCACCTTCGGATGGCTGCCGGACGCGGACCGCCGCTGGGTCGCCGACGTGCGTGCCGGTGTGGTCGCCCGCCTGGCAGCGCCCGACGGCCAGACGCTCGGCGGCCTCGTGGTGGGCCTGGCCGAGGACGGTCGCGCCTGTTCGCGGCGCGACCTCGCGTTCGTGTCCGCGGCCGCGGGCATCGCCGGCGTCGCCATGTCGGCGCTGGTGCGCGCGAACGGGACGACCACCGTGGCGGCCGGTGACGAGGAGGAAGTGCCGTACGAGTGCGAGGCGTGCGGGCGACTGTCCCCCGAGGCCGCGCGATGCGCGTGTGGCGGCGCCACGATCCTTGCGGCCCTGCCGGCCGTGCTCAATGGCGCCTTCGTCCTCGAGCGACGGATCGGCCGCGGCGGGATGGGCGTGGTTTATCGCGCGCACGACACGCGGCTCGATCGGCTGGTGGCGCTCAAGACACTGCCGGCGTTGCCGTCGGCGGCCCTGGCGCTGCAGGCCGAGGCCCGCGCGATGGCGGCTCTCGAGCACCCGTCGGTGGCATCGGTGCACGGCCTCGAGACGTGGCGCGGCACGCCCGTCCTCGTCGTGGAGTATCTCGCCGGCGGCACCCTGGCCACCCGGATCGCCAGCGGGCCGATGCGGCCGGGCGAGGCCGTCGCGCTGGCGCACGGCCTCGCCGAGGCGCTTGCCGCGCTGCATGCGCGCGGCTGGCTCCATGGCGACATCAAGCCGAGCAACATCGGGCTCACCCGCGATGGGGTGCCGAAGCTGCTCGACTTCGGGCTGACGCGCTGGCAGGTGGCGGCACCCGGTGGCGCGGAACAGGCCGGCCTCGCGATCGCCGACGGCACGCGGTCGGGGCCCCTGGCCGGCACGCCGCTCTATCTGTCGCCGGATGCCCTCGAGGGACGGCCCGGCAGCGAGTCCGACGACGTCTGGGCGCTGGCCCTCGTCATCGTCGAACTGCTGACCGGTGTGCATCCCTTCCGCGGCGGGAGCCCCGGCGACGTCGCGACGCGCATCCGCACGCATGGCCCCGTCGACGTGCGGCGCTCGGTGCCCGCCACGCCGGCGTGGCTTGCCGAGGTACTGGCCGCCGCCCTCCACCCTGATCGCGCGCAGCGCATCATCCGTGCACGCGCCCTGGCCGACGCCCTGGCCTCGCCGCCCGGCCACGCTGCCGCGACCGTGCCTGTCCGCGAGGCGAGCGCCTGAGCGCCCGACTCACCGATCGCACACTGCCCACGACACAGACGTGACCTCCATCACCGATCAGACCTGGATTGCGCTCGCCGAGACCCTGCACGTGGAGAAGGCCGTCCTGCAGGCCGTGGCGCAGGTGGAGTCGGGCGGGTCCGGTTTCCTCGCCACCGACCCGCCGAGGCCGAAGGTGCTCTTCGAGGGGCACTACTTCCACAGGTTGACGAGCGGACGGTTCGCCGCGGCGCACCCGACGATCAGCTTCCCGACCTGGACGCGCAAGCACTACGCCAAGACGGGCCTCGGTGAGTGGGCGCGCCTCGAGCAGGCCATCGCGCTCGACCGCGCATCGGCGCTGCAATCGGCCAGTTGGGGCGCCTTCCAGATCATGGGCGCCAACTTCGCGCAGGCCGGATGCGCCGACGTGGAGGCCTTCGTCACGGCACAGTGGAGCGGCGTCGAGGCGCAGCTCGAGTGCTTCACGCGCTTCATCGACCGCGCCTGGTACCTCGACCCGCTGCGCGCGAAGGACTGGGCGACGTTCGCGCGGCGCTACAACGGCCCGGGCTACGCCGCCAACGCGTACGACGTGAAGCTGGCGCGCGCCTACGACGCGTGGGTGGCGGCCGCCGCACCGACGGCGCGCGGACGACGTGGCCTCGGCGGCCTGCGGCGTCGTGGCGAGGAGACGCGGCCGCCCGGGCGCCCGCTCGTCGCGGCCGTGCCGCTGGAGGCGCGGGCCTCGTCGCAGCGGCTCGTGCGCGCCGACGCGCTGGACCTGCGCGACTGGCCGTATCGTCCGCGCATCGGCCAGGCGCCGCCCGCGGCGCTGTGGCCGGCGCGCCTGCGGCCCGTGGCGCACCAGGGGCGCAGCAGCGCGTGCACCGGCTTCGCACTGGCCACGATTGTCGAGTACCTCCTCGATCGCGCCGGGCGACCCGTCGAGGCGATCTCGGGGCACATGCTCTACGACATGGCGCGCCGGTACGACGAGTGGGCCGACAACGACACGCAGGATCAGGGGTCGTCGCTGCGCGGCGCGTTGCGCGGCTGGTACTACCACGGCGCGAGCGCCGCGTCGCTCTGGCGGGGGCAGGTCATGCCGGGCGCGAGTCTCGACGAGGGCGACTGGTGGCTCGACGCCGTGAAGCGGCCGCTCGGCGCGTACTTCCGCGTGCAGGCCGACATGGTGCCCGACATGCACAGCGCGCTGGCGGAGGCGGGCGTGCTCTACGCGAGCGCGCTGACGCACGCCGGGTGGGATGCGCTGCACCGGGCGACGCCCACGGCCGTGCCCGCCACGCCGGACGCCCTCCCGGTGATCGAGGCACGCGAGGGCCTGCCCGATGCCGGCCACGCGTTCGCGATCGTCGGCTACACCGAGCGCGGCTTCCTCGTGCACAACTCGTGGGGCGATCATTGGGGCGCCGGCGGCTTCGCGATCCTGACCTATGCGGACTGGCGGCAGAACGCCATGGACTGCTGGGTGGCGCAGCTGGGCGTGGTCACCGACGAGCACCGCGTCGTGGCCGAGGCGCCCACGCTGCGTGTGGACGCCGCGTCGGGCCGCGTGCAGCTCTCGAGCAATCGGCAACTCGCCGCGCACGAGATCTCGCCGTTCGTGCTCACGGTGGATGCCGAGGGCCGGTTCTGCACGCGCGGTCGCTTCCGCACCAATGCCGATGACGTCGCCCTGCTGATCGACGAACACCTGCCGCGCGCCTGCGAGCGATGGGGCTGCGCCGACACCGTGGACATCGCCATCGTCGCGCACGACGGGCTGACGGGCGAGGATGGCGCCGTGGGGCGGGCGCTCCACTGGATTCCGCAGCTCTACTCGGCCGGGATCCTGCCCGTGTTCCTGCTCTGGGAGACCGACGCGGCCGGCGGCGTGCGCAAGCTGCTCGAGGCGAAGGTCGCGACCGACGATGTGCCGGCGAGGCCGATGCCCTGGCGGGCGGTGTCGCCCTCCGCGCTGCTGGCCTGGCACGACGAGCGCATCGAGGGACGACTGCGGCAGCCGGGGCGGGCGCTCTGGCGTGAGGTGCGCGACCACGCGACGGCGATCGCGACGGGCGCCGACGCGGCGTTCCTGACGCTGGCCGATCGGCTGCAGGCGCGCGCCCGGCGGCGGTCGCTCCCCACGCCGCGCGTCCACCTCGTGGCGCACTCGGCGGGGGCGCTCGTGGCGACGCACGCCGTGCCGGAACTCGTGCGCCGGCGGTTACCGTTGCGCACCCTGTCGTTGATCGCGCCGGCGGTCGGCGTGGAGACCTTCACGGCAGTGGCGGGGGCCGCGCTCGAGGCGTGCGAGGCGCGCCTGCTGGTGGCGCACCTGACCGACGCGGCCGAGCGCAGCGATGCGACGTGCGCGCCCTATGGCCGGTCGCTGCTGTGGCTGGTGTCGCGCGTGCTGGAAGACGAGCCCGGCACGCCGCTGGTCGGGCTGGAGGCCCACCTGGCGCGAGCCGTGCTCGAGCGTGCGTGGGGGCGACGGACGACCCGCCTGGCCTCACCTGGCGGCACCGTGTCTGAGGAACGGCGCGGCACCGTGGCGACGACCCACGGCAGCCTGCCGGAAGATCCTGCGGTCCTGCAGGCGATCATCACGCACATCAAGCAGTCGTGACCTGCCGAAGCCGGTGACGCCACGGAGTAGCGGCAGACAGGGGCAGTCGATTCCGGTGAACGAGTTCCCGGCGCCGGCGTTCACTGGCGACAGCCAGGGGGTGAATCTCGGCGCATGCGTACGAGGTGCCTGACTCTACCGGCCTCGGCGCCTCCACGTGGCGAGGGGCTATCGATGTGTGGTTTTCGGCCGGATCCATACTGCACCTTGGATCAGCGGTAAGGAAATCGTGAGGAATCGCTCCGTATCGTGAGGCGTCCCGGCGTCATCGAGGACCGCAGGTGATCGACTTCGTCGACAGCCGCGTGACCGTCCCCATCGCAGGAGCCCGCTGATGCGTCAATCCGTTCTGCCCACTCTCGTCCTGGCCGTTGCGAGTCTCTCGGCCTGTTCGGGACCCGCGACGACCCCACCCTCGTCGGCCCCGCCCGTCGGCAGCGCGCGGCCGGCCGCCGCGTCGGCCACGGCCGCCACCGTCTATCACAACGGCGACATCCTCACGATGGCAGGCGCGGCGCCGGCCTATGTCGAGGCGCTGGTCGTGAAGGACGGCACGATCCTGTTCGCGGGCCCGAAGGCCGAGGCGCTGACCAGGGCCGGCGCCGGCGCTTCACAGGTGGACCTCGCGGGCAGGACGCTCGTGCCCGGGTTCATCGACGGCCACGGCCACATGATCTACTTCGGCAAGAACCTGATCGACGCCGACCTGTTCGGCGTCAAGGACATCCCCGAACTGATCGCCCGGATGAAGGCGCACGTGGCCGACGTGCCGGCCGGCGCGTGGATTGTCGGCTTCGGCTACCAGGCCAAGCAGATGAAGGAAGGGCGGACGCCGACCATCGAGGAACTGGACGCGATCTCGGCCGACCGGCCCGTGCTGATCGTCGACAGCTCGGGGCACCTCGGCTCCGGCAACTCCGTCGTCTTCACGGCCGCGGGCATCACGGCCGGCACGCCCGACCCGGCAGGCGGCACGTTTTCCCGCACGCCCGGCAGCCAGGCGCTGCTGGGGCCGATGGAGGAGACGGCGCTCAACGCCGTGCGCAGCAGGCGGCCGCCGTTCACGGGTGAACTCGCCGACCGTGCGGCCCTGGGTGGCGCGAAGGTCTGGGCCAGCTTCGGCCATACGACGGCGCAGGACTGCGGCATCGGCCTCGGCGCCGACGACATCGACATCCTGCGCAACGCCATCGACAAGAAGCTGCTGCCCATCGACCTCTACGTCTGCGCCAAGGACTCGGTCACCGACGACATGATCAACGCGGCCTACGGCGTGGCCTCGGAATACGACAAGGCCCCTGGCGACACGTCGGCGAAGATCCTCGCGCTGCGCCCCGACCTCGACAAGCGCTACATCAACCGCGTCCGCCTCGGCGGCATCAAGTTCTGGCTCGACGGCAGCCTCGACACCGCCTGGTTCACCAAGCCCTACGTCGTCAACCCGCCGGGCAAGACCGGGAAGTTCAGCGGCTATCGCCAGATTCCCGATGCCGTCCTCGAGGCGGCCCTCGATCGATTCTGGACGACCGGGATCCAGATCAACATGCACATGAACGGCGACGCCGCGATGGACCAGGCGCTGGCCGCGATCGACAAGGCCATCAAGAAGCACGGCATGCGCGACCACCGCCCGGTGTTGATCCACGCCACCTACGTCCGCCCCGACCAGGTCGCACGCATCAAGGCCGTCGGCGCCGTGCCCACCTTCCTGTCGGGGTCACTGCCGATTGGCGGTGACGCCGTTCTGAAGATGTGGGGTGCGGAACGGGCGAAGACGTCGATGGCGTCGAGGACGATGCTCGAGGCCGGCATCCCGTTCTCGTTCTCGCACGACTCGCCGGTGACGCCGAGCCCGTCGGTCATGGCGCTGGTCGATGCCGCTGTGAACCGTCGCACCAACAGCGGCACGGTGGTGAGCCCCGAGCAGTCGATCGGCCCCTACGACGCACTGCGCGGTGTCACCGCCATGGCGGCCTACCAGATCAAGGAAGAGCAGGCCAAGGGCACGCTCGAGGCGGGCAAGCTCGCCGACATGGTGATCCTCGAGAAGAATCCCCTCAAGGTCGATCCGCTGACCATCAAGGACATCAAGGTCCTCGAGACGATCAAGGAAGGCACGACCGTCTACAAGGCAGGAACGAAGTAATGGCCTGGCGCCCGCTCGGGCTCGTACTCGCCTTGGGAGGGATCACCGCGTGCGCCGGGCCCGCGCCCACCAGCACGAACGGAGGCACCGGCGCGCCTGCCGCGGCCCTGTCACGGGCCACCATCTACTCCGGTGGCCCGATTCTCACCATGGCCGGCGACGCGCCGGCCTACGTCGAGGCTGTCGTGGTGAAGGAGGGCCGCATCGCATTCGCGGGCGGCAAGGGCGATGCCGTTGCGCAGGCAGGCGCGGCGGCGACGCATGCCGATCTCGCCGGCCGGACGATGCTGCCCGGCTTCGTCGATGCCCACGGACACGTCTCGGCGGTGGGCCTGCAGGCCATCGCGGCCAACCTGTTGCCGCCGCCCGACGGCGGCAACGACTCGATCGCGGCCCTCCAGGCGACCACCAAAGCGTGGCTCGCCTCGTCGGACGTGCCCCGGCGCTTCGGCGTGGTCGTCGGCTTCGGCTACGACGACTCACAGCTGAAGGAGCAGCGGCATCCGACGCGCGACGAACTCGACGCGATCTCGACGGACCTGCCGATCTACGTCATCCACCAGTCGGGCCACCTCGGCGCCGCCAACAGCAAGGCGCTCGAACTCGCGGGTATCACGGCGGCCACTGTCGACCCACAAGGCGGCGTCATCCGCCGCCGTGCCGACTCGAAGGAACCCGACGGCGTGCTCGAGGAGACGGCCCACTACGCGGTGCTCTACAAGGTCGTCATGGCGCGGTTCGGCGGCGACACGGCGCTCGAGCTGATCCAGGCCGGCCAGCAGCTCTACACCCGCTTCGGCTTCACCACGGCGCAGGACGGCGCCACCGATCCCGCCAATGTACAGGCCTTCCGGCGGGCCGCCGCCGCCGGCAGGCTCGCCATCGACGTCGTCTCGTACCCGGCCTACGTGACGGCGGTCGACACGCCGTTCATGAAGGTCTCGAAGGCGTACGACCGCCACTTCCGCATCGCTGGCGTGAAGCTCACGCTCGATGGGTCGCCGCAGGGCAAGACGGCCTGGTTGACCACGCCCTATCACGTCGTGCCAGCCGGGCGACCGAAGTCCTACGCCGGCTACGCGACGATGAAGGACGCGGAGGTCGAGGCCGCCGTGACGCGCTCGTTCAGGGAAGGCTGGCAGGTACTTGCGCACACGAATGGCGATGCCGCGATCGACCAGTTCCTGAAGGCCGTGACCGCGGCGTCGGCGGCGGTACCCGGTACCGACCGTCGCCCGGTCGCCATCCACGCGCAGACGGCGCGCCTCGATCAGGTGGAGGCGATGAACGCCGCCGGCATCATCCCGGCGTTCTTCCCGATGCACACGTTCTACTGGGGCGACTGGCACCGGGACTCGGTGCTCGGGCGCGAGCGTGCCGCCAACATCTCGCCCACCGGGTGGGCGCTGCAGCGCGGCATGATCTTCACCTCGCACCACGACGCACCGGTGGCGCTGCCCGACTCCATGCGCGTGCTGTCGGCCACCGTCAACCGCACGACCCGCAGCGGGACCGTACTCGGCGAGGGGCATCGGGTCGATCCGTACGTCGCGCTGAAGGCGATGACGGCGTGGGCGGCGTTCCAGCACTTCGAGGAGGAGAGCAAGGGCACCATCGAGGCCGGCAAGCTGGCCGACTTCGTGATCGTGTCCGGCAACCCCATGAGCGTCGACCGTGCCGTGCTGGCGCGCCTGCAGGTGCTCGAGACCATCAAGGAGGGCGTGTCGGTCTACCGTGCGCCCGTGACCACGCCATGATCACGTCTGCTCGCGTCACCCCGCTGGCCCTGGCGCTGCTGTCGGTCGGGGCGGTCGCCCATGCCCAGGCGCCGATCGATGCGGGGCGGCGGGGCACGTGGCCCGCCGCGCGTGTCACGACGACGTCGACGGCCGTGCCCGCGCCCGTCGTCACGACCGTCCGTCCTGCATCGCCAGTGGCGACCGCGACCGACGACGTCAGCGTACCGGCAGAGACCAACGAGGCGGGCGAGGCCGACTCGGCCCCTGCCGCTCCTGCAGCGGCGCCGCTGGCGGCGCCCGCGGTGCAGGAGCCTGCAACGACTCCTGCGCCGGCCGTGGTGCGGGGCCGATTCCCCGGCGTGACGGTCACGCTCGGCGGATCAGTGCGGACGACCATCACGACAACAACCGCGCGCATGGTGCCCGATGCCACGCCCTTCTTCGTCCTGCCGGACTTCGGCGCCGACGAAGGCTCGACCAAGCTGGATGCGCGCCTCAGCACGTTCCTGCTCGCCATCGATGGACTGCCATGGAAGTCGTTCCGGTTCGGTGGCGTGATCCTCGCGCAGTTCTTCGATGGGGACCTGCTCTCCGGGCAGTACGGGTTCTATCCGGGCGCCCTGTACGGCTACATGGCCAACGAGGACTGGAAGTTCTCGTTCGGCATGCAGATGGACGTCTTCAGCCCGCGTATCCCGACGATGATCGACTCGATGTCGGCGTTCGCCTCGTCGGGCAATCCTGGCAACTCGTTCAAGACGCAGTTCCGCGGGGAGCGGTACGTGAAGACCGGCGCGCACGACACGCTCACGATCACGGCGGCCGTCGCCGATGCGCTGCCGACCAACATCGCACCGAACTTCACGCAGTACACCGAGAACACGGGCGTGCCCAACGGCGAGGTCCGCGTGGCCTGGACCCGCGCATCGTCGTCCAAGGACTCGGTGCTCGGATGGTCGCCGTTCGAGGCCGGTGCGTCGGCCGTTACCGGCGCATACCGGACCTTCTCGCCGACCGGCGAGTTCCGGCAGTTCGAGACACGCCTCTGGGGGGTGGCGGCGGACGCCGGTGTGCAGATCGGACGTCGCCTCGGGCTACAGGGCGAGGTCTACACGGGCGCATCGATGGGACCGTACCTCGGCGCCATCAACCAGACGGTCAACCTGCAGACCCAGGAGGCGATCCGGAGCGCCGGGGGATGGGGCGAAGTCGCGTGGGCGTGGAGTCCACGCCTCAGGAGCTACGCCGGCTACGGCATCGACGCGGTCGACGAGGGCGACGTCGCGATCGGGTCGTTCCTGACCAACGAGACCGCCTTCGCCAACGTCTGGTTCGACCAGAGCCGCATGACCCGCTTCGGTGTCGAGGGCACCTGGCGACGGACCGAATACGCGGGCGGCGGCCGGCACGAGGGCTACGCCGTCATGCTGATGTCGGAGTTCCGGTTCTAGGCAGGCGGGCAGGCGGCATAATGCGTGGTTCGATGACCATCTCCACGCCTCTCGGGCCTCTCTCCCTGCTGGCGCGCGTACGCCACCTGCTCGTCGCCGCACTGTGCTCGGCCGTGGCCGCCGCGACGGCCGGGGTGGCCCTCGGCCAGCCCGCGCCGACGGTTGCCGTGGCCGCCACGGCGCCGCGTCCGATCGACCTGTCGCGCTTCGAGAAGGACATCGTCGCCTTCGAGACGGCCGACCGCGCGGCACCGCTGCCGCGCGACGGCATCCTCTTCGTCGGCAGCAGCATCTTCCGCCTGTGGAAGGACCTGGGCGCCCACATGGCGCCGCTGCCGGTGCTCAACCGCGCCTTCGGGGGCTCGCGCACACCGGAGCAACTCCACTTTTTCGATCGCGTGGTGCTGCCGTACCGGCCGCGCATCATCGTGTACTACTGCGGCAGCAACGACGTGAATGCCGGCGAGACCGCCGAGGACATCGCCTGGCACTACCGGGAGTTCTCCGAGCGGGTGCGCGCGACGCTGCCGGGCACGCGGGTCTACTTCGCGTCGATCATCAAGGCGCCGCAGAAACGCGACCGCTGGGACGTCGTCGATCGCGCCAATGCGCTGGTGCAGGCGTATTCGGCGACCGTCGCCGACCGCGGCTATCTCGACATCAATGTCGCGCTGCAGGACGAGCGGGGCGAGCCGCGGATGGAACTGTACCTGTCGGACCAGTTGCACTACCTGCCTCCAGCCTACGAACGGCTCACGGCGACGGTGCGGCCGGTCGTCGAGCAGGCGTGGCGCGAGATGACGCGGCCCTAGGCGAGGTCGCCTGGTCATGGCCGTGGCCTGGGCATCCGTCGGCGGTCGAGGTACGCGATACTCGAGCGGTATGCGCGTCATGCCCTGCTTCCTCCTCGCCGCCCTTGTCGGCAGCCCTGCCGCCGCACAGACCGTGGCCACCGAGCACGACGCCCACCGTCTGCACGGGGACCCCACCGCCTACATGGCGTCGCTCGACGATCCGGCGCGCGACGCCTGGCAGAAGCCGCACGAGGTCGTGATGGCGCTCGGCCTGGCACCCGGCATGGTCGTGGCCGACATCGGCGCCGGATCGGGGTACTTCACGTTGCGGTTCGCGCGCCACGTCGGCGCCGGCCGCGTGCTGGCCGTGGATGTGTCGCAGCCGATGCTGGACGCCGTGCGCTCGCGGGCCGCGGGCGCCGGCTTGACGGCCGTGTCCACGGTGCTCGCGCCGCCCGACGACCCGACGCTGCCGCCGGCAGGCGTCGACCTCGTGTTCATCTGCGACACGTGGCACCACGTCGAACGTCGGCCCGCCTATCTCGCCCGGATCCGTGCCGCGTTGAAGCCGGGCGGCCGCTTCGCCATCGTCGACTTCCACAAGGACGCCCCCGTCGGGCCACCGGCGTCGATGAAGCTGACGCGCGCCGAGGTCCTGGCCGAGGTGCAGGCCGCCGGCTTCGAGCTCGCCGCCGAGCACACGATGCTGCCGCACCAGTACTTCCTCGTGTTCACGGCCGGCCGATGAGGGCGCGGTGGCTCGCGCGCGTCGCGGCGCTCACCCTGCTCGGCGCCACCGTGGCGATCGGCGGGACGCACGTCAGGGCTGGCAGGGACGCGCCGGTCGGCACGCCGTGGTCGCGCGAACTGCGCGAGGTCGCCACGACGGCGGGTCGCGTGCGGTTCGACCTGTATCGGCCATCGCCCTTGCCGGCAGGGCCGCGCCCCCTCGTGGTGGTGGCACACGGGTTCTCGCGCAGTCGTGCACAGATGGCCGGCTGGGGGCGACACCTGGCCACGCAGGGCGACGTGGTTGCGGTGCCTGACCTCCCGGCGTGGGCCGATCACGCCAGGAACGGCGCTGCCATCCGGGGGCTGGTGGCCTCCTTGCTTGCACATCCCCCAGCCGCCGTCGCGCTCGATCCTGCGCGCGTGGCGCTCATCGGATTCTCCGCGGGCGGATTGGCGACGCTGCTGGCGGCAGCCGACGATCCCGGCGTGCGCGTGTGGATCGGGCTCGACCCGGTGGATCGCGACGGCCTCGGTGCGCGAGCGGCCGCGCGGTTGCAGGCGCGGGCCGTGGTGATCCTGGCCGAGCCCTCGGCGTGCAACGCGCGCGGCAACGCCCGCGACCTTATCGCGGCGCTCGGCGATCGCGTGCAGGTGGTGCGGATCCCGGGGGCCACCCACGTGGACGCCGAGTGGCCGACGAGCCTTGCGGCCCGGGCCGCCTGCGGAGGCACCGACGAGACGCGACGCCAGGCGTTCGTGAGCAATGCCACAGAGGCGCTGGGGCGGCTGCTCGCGGCGCCGCACGCGCCCCGTCCCTGACCCGTCGCTGCTCCTGCCGCCGCAGGGGGCGTTGGCGAGCCCTACCCAACGACAGTCGGCCGATTCCCGATGCAGCGCGTGTCGGAACAGCCGATGATCCGTATGCGGACGCGTGCGCGCCCGCCGCACAGCGCCATGCGGATCAATCCGACCAGCCGTCTCCTCATTGTCTCCATCCTGCTGATCTCAGCGGCCAGCATCGCCGCGTACCTCGGCGCGCTGCACCTGATCCAGCACCGCCGGCAGGCGTACGAGGACATGTTCGCCACCGTGCGGGCGCTGGAGCAGTTGCGTGCGGGCAGCGACCTGCTCACCGACGAGCTCCGTGCCTTCGCGTCGACGGCCGAGCCGTCGCATCGGCGCCGCTTCGAGGAGGAACTGGACGTCACGCGTTCGCGCCAGGCCGCGGAGGCCGCCGCGCGTCCCTATCTCACGCTGGCGGAACGTGAGCGCATCCGCGAAGCCGTGCGCGCGTCCGACGACCTCGCCGAGTTCGAGCGCACCATCGTCGACATGGTGGCGGCCGGCCGCCGCGACGAGGCCGTCGCCGCCGCCTGGGGCCAGGAGTACCAGCAGGGCAAGACGGCCGTCATCAACCCCATCCTGCGGGTGCGGGCCGACGTCGAGACGCGCCAGCGGCGCGAGATCGATTCCCTCACCACGCGCGCCGACTTTGCCTCGCGGTCCGCGCTGGTCGGCCTGGTCGTCAACCTCGTGTTCCTCGCCGCGGCGCTCTTCGTCTTCTTCCGTCGGCGCGTCATCGAGCCGCTGGTCACGATGACCGAGCAGGCCGGGCGCCTCGTCGCCGGCGACACGGACGTCCGCTTCGGGCACCAGCACGAGCAGACCGAACTCGGCGATCTCGCACGCACGCTGGAAGCCTATCGCGCCATCAACGCGACTCGTGAGGACGAGGGCTGGGTGCGTGGCGTGGTGCAGGAGTTCGCGGCGGTCGTCAACCGCATGGAACTCACGACCGAATGCGGCAACCGGATGCTCTCGATGCTGGCGCCGCTGGTGCCGGCCGCTGGCGCGGCAGCCTACATCCGGGACCTGGGCGCGCCGGGCGAGATCCAGGAGGCGGCCTTCGTGCGTGTCGGCAGCTACGGCCTCGACGCCAATGCACGCCTGCCGGAGCGCTTCCTGGACGGCGAGGGCCTTGCCGGGCAGGCCGCGCGCGATGGCCGGGTGCTCTCGGTGGATGCCGTTCCCTCCGAGCACCTCGCCCTGAAGACGGGCCTGGGGGATGGACTGGCCGCGACGGTGACGGCCGTGCCCCTCATCGGCGATGGGGTGAGCCTCGGCGTGATCGTGCTGGCCGGCTATGTCGCGCCCGGCATGCGCGCCCGGCAGTTGCTCGAGGCACTGCCGACGCTGGTCGGCGGCCGACTGGCCACCCTGTTCCGCAACAGCCGGCGCGAGGCGCTCCTCGACGAGGTACGCGAGCAGGCGCGTCGGCTCGAGGAACAGGCCGACGAGCTCGAGGCGCAGCAGGCGTCGCTCAAGGCGACCGAGGCCTGGTACTCGGCGATCATCGAGTCGGCGCCCGACGGCATGATCGTGGTGCGCCAGGACGGCACGATCGCGCTCACCAACGCGCAGCTCGACCAGATCTTCGGGTACGACCGCGGCGAGTTGCTCGGCAGGTCGATCGAGGTCCTCGTACCCGAGGGCCTGCGCCAGCGTCACGTCGGCATGCGCGACGGGTTCCTCCACGGTGGCCACATGGGCACGATGGCCGACGTCGGCCGCGTGCTGTACGGCTGCCGCAAGGACGGGTCGCGCGTGCCCATCGAAGCCGGCCTGGCCATGCTGCCGGGGCTGGACGGGCGGCCGCCGTCGGCGTGCGCCGCCATCCGCGACGTCAGCGACAAGCACCAGCGCGACGAGCAGATCAAGGCGCTGATGCGCGAGCAGGAGGTGATCTTCGGCAACGCGCCCATCGGCATCGTCTACACCGCCGCGCACCGGATCCTGCGCGCCAACGCCCCGGTCGGCAACCTGTTCCGCCTGCCCGCCGACATGCTGGCCGGCCAGTCGACCTCGATCTTCTTCGGGGGGGGCGACGAGGAGCGCGACCGTTTCCTCGCGACGATCGAGCCTCGCCTGGAGGCAGGGGCGAGCGCGAGCCAGGAGTGGGAGGTGGAGCGCTCGGACGGGACGCGCTTCTGGGTGAACTGGCGCCTGCAGCGCCTCTTCTCCGACGATGACGACAACACGGTGACGATCGCGACGATCGAGGATGTGACCGAGCGTCGCCGGCTCGACGAGGAGATGCGCCGTGCCCGTGCACTCGCCGAGGAGGCCGCGCAGGCCAAGGCCAACTTCCTGGCCAACATGAGCCACGAGATCCGGACGCCGATGAACGTGATCATCGGGTCGACGCACCTGGCCCTGAAAGGCAGCCTCGACGCGCGGCAGCGCGAGCACCTCGAGCGCATCCAGCAGGCCGGCCAGCACCTGCTCGGGCTGATCGACGACATCCTCGACATCTCGAAGATCGAGTCGGGCCGCCTCTCGCTCGAGCACACCGAGTTCGAGTTGAGCCGCGTGCTCGACAACGTGGCGGCGCTCATCCGCGAGAAGGCCGGCGCCAAGGGACTCGAGCTGATCTTCGACGTCGCCCGCAACGTGCCCGACCTGCTCGTGGGCGATCCGCTGCGCCTGGCGCAGGTGCTGATCAACTACGGCAACAACGCCGTCAAGTTCACCCACACGGGCGAGATCGCCGTCACCGTCCGCCTGATGGAAGAGGATGCCGGCACCGTGCTGCTGTCCTTCTTCGTCCAGGACACCGGCATCGGGCTCACGCCGGAGCAGAAGGCCCGCCTGTTCCAGACCTTCACGCAGGCCGACGCTTCGACGAGCCGGCAGTACGGCGGCACCGGTCTCGGCCTGGCGATCTGCCACCAGCTCGCCGAACTGATGGGCGGCGCCGTCGGCGTCGACAGCACCTTCGGCGAGGGCTCGACGTTCTGGTTCACGGCGCGCTTCGGCCGGAGCACCCGCCTCACCCGCCACCTGCTCCCCGAGCCCGAGATGCGCGGGCGCCACGTGCTCGTCGTCGATGACCACGAGCACGCGCGGGCGGTGTTGGCCGATCTGCTCTCGAGCCTCGACTTCCGCGTCGAGTCGGCGGGGTCGGGTGCCGAGGCCATCGCGTGCGTCCGGGCCGCGGCCGAGGCCGACGACGCGTTCGACATCGTGACACTGGACTGGCGCATGCAGGGGATGGACGGCGTCGAGGCCGCCCGCCAGATTCGCGGCATGGGCCTCGAGGCGGCGCCGCACCTGATCCTCGTGACCGCGTACGGCCGCGAGGAGATCGTGCGCGAGGCGCGCGAGGCCGGCGTCGAGTCGGTGCTCATCAAGCCGGTCACCGCCTCGTTGCTGTACGACACGATGGTGCAGGCGCTCGGCGCCGCCCGGAGCGAAGTGGCCTACGTGGACCAACCCTCGTCGGCGCTCGAGGCGAGCCTGGAGCGGTTGCGAGGGTGCCGCATCCTGCTGGCCGAGGACAACGACATGAACCAGATCGTCGCGCGCGAGCTGCTCGAGGGGGCGGGCTTCGACGTCGACGTGGTGTCCAACGGCCAGGTGGCGGTCGAGCAGGTGCGTGCCGGGCAGTACGACGCCGTCCTGATGGACATGCAGATGCCCGTGATGGACGGTCTGGCTGCGACGCGCGAGATCCGCAGGTCGCACCCGCCCGAGGCGCTGCCCATCATCGCCATGACTGCCAACGCCATGGCGCCGCATCGCCAGCAGTGCTTCGACGCCGGCATGAACGACCACGTCGCCAAGCCGATCGATCCGGACCGCCTGTGGGCGGCGTTACTGCGCTGGATTCCGGCCCGCCGGTCGGTCGCCCCGGCGCCAGCGTCGCGCGGCCCGGTCCCACCCGCTCCGGCCGAGGATGCCGACATCGTGCTCCCACACGACATCCCCGGGCTCGATGTCGTCTCGGGGCTGCAACGCACACTCGGCAAGCGCGGCCTGTACGCCTCGCTCCTGCTGCGGTTCGCCGACCAGTGGGGCGATGCCGCGGAGCGTATCCGCGTTGCGCTCGGCGCCGCCGACGGCGGGGAAGCCGAGCGGATCGCGCACAGCGTGAAGGGCGTGGCCGGCATGCTGGGCGCAGGCGATGTGCAGGCCGCCGCCGACCGCGCCGAGCGCACCATTGCCCGCGGGGCGGGCGCCGACGTGATGCACGCGGCGATCGACGATCTCGGGGCCGATCTCACCCATCTGGCCGATGGCATCCGTGCCCGAGTGCGCACGGCCCCGGTCCGGTCACCGGATGGTCCGAAGCCGGACGTGGACGAGGTGGCCCTGCGCGCCGTCACCGCACGCCTCGCCGCGATGCTCGGCGCGGGCGACACGGACGCCGCCGGCGCGCTCGAGGACGGCATCGAGATGCTCCACGCCGCGTACGGCGAGGCCGTGGCCACGATGCGCTCGGCGATGGAACGCTTCGACTACGAGGAGGCCCGCAGCGTCCTCCTCGAGGCCGCACGCGCCAGGGGGCTGCCACTCGAAGGGAGCCACACGTGACGACGAGCCATCCGCTCGAGCAGGCCGTCATCCTGGTGGTGGACGACGTGCCCGAGAACCTGACCGTGCTGAGCACGCTGCTCGCCCCGCGCTACCGGGTGCGCGTGGCGACCAGCGGCGCGCGGGCGCTCGATCTGGCCACCACCGGCACGCCGCCGGACCTCGTGCTGCTCGACGTGATGATGCCGGGACTCGACGGGTACGAGGTGTGCGCGCGACTGAAGGCCGACGCGCGCACGCGCGACGTGCCGGTCATCTTCCTCACCGCCAAGAGCGACGTCGAGGACGAGGCCCGTGGCCTCGACGCCGGCGCCGTCGACTACATCACCAAGCCCATCAGCCCGCCGATCGTGCTTGCGCGCGTCCGCACGCACCTGGCGCTGAAGGCCTCGGCCGATTTCCTGCGCGACAAGAGCGCGTACCTCGAGACCGAGGTCGCACGCCGCGCTCGCGAGCTCACCGCCATCCAGGACGTCACCATCCACGTGCTGGCCTCGCTGGCCGAGACGCGCGACAGCGACACGGGGCATCACATCCGGCGGACGCAGCACTACGTGCGCGCGCTCGCGCTGCGCCTGCGGTCGCGCCCCCGTTTCGCCGCCTACCTGACCGACCGTGCCATCGACATGCTGTTCCGGTCGGCGCCGTTGCACGACATCGGCAAGGTGGGGATTCCCGACCGCATCCTGCTCAAGCCCGGCCGTCTCACGCCCGACGAGTTCGCGATCATGAAGACGCACACCACGCTGGGCTACCAGGCGATCGACAGGGCCGAGACGCTGCTCGGCATCGAGGTCGGCTTCCTCAGCACGGCCAAGGAGATCGCGCTGTCGCATCAGGAGAAGTGGGACGGCAGCGGCTATCCCCAGGGACTGGCCGGCGAGGCCATCCCCATCTCGGCCCGGCTCATGGCGCTTGCCGACGTCTACGACGCGCTGTCGTCGCGGCGTGTCTATCGTGGCGCCTGGACCCCCGAGCAGGTCCTCGCGGAGATCGTGTCGGGCAGCGGCACCGCCTTCGACCCCGAGGTCGTCGAGGCCTTCCTCGAGATTCGATCCGAGTTCGCCGCCATCGCCGAGACCTATGCCGACCCCGACCATCACGGGCTGCCGGCGTAAGGGGCCGTGCGGCTGGCTGCTCCGCAGACGGCCCCACGCGCCGGCCCGGCCGCGCCCTCAGTGTGCGGTGAGCGTCGCGAGGTAGCCGCGGAACAACACCGGTCGCGGCCTGCGGCCGAACACGTCGGGGAGCGTCGCCTCACACCACTGGCGGACCGACTCGAGGGGGGTGCCGCGACGGACGGCATCCTGGACACAGGTCTCGGTCAGCATGTAGTCGACGAAGAACTCCGGGGTGAGCGTGATCGGGATGGCGAAGTCCTCACCGCGCTCGACGCGGAAGCCGCTGGCGCGTTCGGCGAGGATGGCGGGCGACAGCGGGATGGCCTGGCCGGCCGGGTAGGGATACCGCGTCGTGAAGGCCTGGAACCACGCATCGAGGGTGTCGCCGTCGGCGAAGCTGCGCGCGGTGGCGAAGTCGTAGACGGCCAGGCAGCCATCGGCCGTGAGGACGCGCCGCACCTCGGGCCACACCGCGGCCAGGTCGCGCGTGTAGTTGAGTGAGCCCGCGGCCGCCACCAGATCGACCGAGGCCGTCGCGAACGGCATCGCCTCCGCCCCTGCCGCGACGAACGGCAGGTCGGGGCGCAGCGTGCGCGCCGTGCGAACCATGGCCTCGGCTGGGTCGAATCCCACGCAGGTGGCCGCCATCTCGCGCAACGGACGCGTGGACAGCCCGGCGCCGCACCCGAGGTCGAGGGCCACGCGGTGGTGTCGTCCGCCGAGCCAGTCGCGCAGCAGGGCGAGCACGCGCGGATGCACCGGGGGCCGCGCCGCCGCATAGCCGGCGGCCATGTGTTCGTCGCTGAACGGATTGCTCATGGACGGATTCTAGGGCCTGGGGGCTAGGGGCTGGGCATTGCTCATGCCTCATTGCTCATGCCTCATGCCTCATTCGGAAGGTCAAAGGTCAAAGGTCAAAGGTCAAAGACAGAAAGACTCGCTGTCACTGCCGACTGCCGACTGCCGACTGCCGACTGCCGGCCAAGCCCCAAGCCCCAAGCCCCAAGCCCCAAGCCCCAAGCCCCAAGCCCCAAGCCCCAAGCCCCAAGCCCCAAGCCCCAAGCCCCAAGCCCCGATATCGAAGGATATCCCGCGTGCCGTGGCCATCGCGAGTCGCTTGTCGCGCGCTCGCGGCGTGGTTCAAGATCGGCGCGCGGGCGCCGATGCCCGAAGCGGTCCGCCGACCATGCGGCGGGGAGTGTCCGTCCATGACCGAACGCCTGCGCACACGCCGCGGCAGCAGCCACCTGCCCGAGGCCGACGCGGCCCTTGCCGACCTCGCGGCGCAGATCGTCCAGCCCGACATGCGGCTCGCGCTCGTCTTCGTGAGCCCGCGCTACGATCGGGAGGCGCTCGGCCGCGCGATCGGCGCGCACTTCACCTGCCCGGTCCTCGCGTGCACGACGGCAGGCGAGATCGGCGCCGACGTGGGGTACGCCTCCGGCGGCATCGTGGGGGCATCGCTCGCGTCTGCCGAACTCGACGTGCGCACGGTGTTCCTGCCGTCGCTGGCCGAGTTCGTGCGCGCCGGCGGCGAGTTGCCGGCCGACGTGACCGCCCCGCCGGCCGGCGCCGCCCGCCGTTTCGCCCTGCTGCTCCTCGATGGCCTGTCGATGCTCGAGGAGCCGGTCAGCGCCCTGGTGAACCGCCAGCTGGGAGGCGTCCCCGTGATCGGCGGCGCTGCCGGCGACGGCCTCGACTTCCGTCACACGCTCGTGTATCACGACGGCCGCTTCCACGAGGGCGCCGGCATCCTCGCGTGCGTCGACACGACGCTGCCGTTCTCGTCCTTCATGCTCCAGCACTTCGCGCCCACCGACACCAAGCTGGTGATCACCGAGGCCGACGTCGCGACGCGGCGCGTGCTCGAGATCGACGGCGAACCCGCCGCCGATCGCTACGCGCGCGTGGTGGGCCTCGACACGAGCCGATTGTCGCCGCAGGTGTTCGCCGCCCACCCGGTGATGCTGCGCCTGGGGGGCCGGTACTACGTGCGCTCCATCCAGCGCGTGAACGGCGACGGCTCGCTCAGCTTCTTCTGCGCGATCGACACCGGCCTCGTGTTGACACTGGCGCGTCCCACCGACCTGGTCACCGACCTCGAGGCCCACCTCAAGGCCGCCACGTCGTCACTCGACAATCTCTCGCTGATCCTCGGGTTCGACTGCGTGTTGCGCCGGCTCGAGCTCGAGCAGGCCGGACGCCTGTCGTCGGCCAACGCCGTGCTGGCGCCGTACCCCTTCCTGGGTTTCAGCACCTACGGGGAGCAGTACAACGGGCTGCACATGAACCACACCATGACCGGCCTCGCGCTCGGCGGCTGACGCCATGGACGAGACCGTCGACGCGCTGCGCAAGCGCATC
Organism: Luteitalea sp.; assembly: GCF_044337415.1. Lineage (GTDB taxonomy): Bacteria > Acidobacteriota > Vicinamibacteria > Vicinamibacterales > Vicinamibacteraceae > Luteitalea. Next base: position 5,126 of record NZ_JBIINP010000029.1, on the reverse strand, counting down.
ATCACGCTCGAGAAGATCAACACCGCGCTGATGCATCGCGTCGAGCGCTCGGTGGACACCAGCGCCAGTGCCTACGCGCTGTTCGAGCGCACCATCACCCTGCAGGACCGCGTCGACCAGTACACGCGCGAGCTCGAGGCCAAGCATGCCGAGCTGACCGTGACGCTGGCGCAACTGCGTGCCAGTGAGGACCTGCTCGCCCGCACCGGCGAGGCGGCGCGCGTCGGCGGCTGGGAACTCGACCTGCGCAGCGGCGCCGTCCGCTGGACGGCGCAGACGCGGCGCATCCACGAGGTGCCGCCCGACTTCGTGCCGACGCTCGAGACGCTGTTCGGCTTCTATCCGGCTGCCGCGGCCGAGCAGTTGCGGGCGGCCGTGGAGGCCTGTCGCTCGGAGGGCACCCCCTGGGACCTCGAGGTGCCGTTCGTGACGGCGCAGGGGCGCCACCTCTGGGTGCGCGTGCAGGGCCGGGCCGAGCTCGAGCAGGGCCGCGCCGTGCGCCTCAGCGGTCCCTTCCAGGACACCACCGCCCGCCGCGAAGTCGAGGAGGCCATCCGTCGCGAGCGCCGCCGCCTCCAGTACGTGATCGAAGGCACGCACGCCGGCACCTGGGAATGGCACGTCGACACCGGCGACGTCGTCGTCAACGACTACGGCGCGCAGATGCTCGGCTACACGCCCCTCGACTTCCGCCTGTTGTCCAAGGACCGCTGGTGGGCGCTCGTGCACCCCGACGATGCCGAGGGCGCGAGGGGCATGTTGCAGGCGCACCTCGAGGGCGGGTGTCCCTACGTGGACCAGGAGTACCGCGTCCGCCATCACGACGGACACTGGGTGTGGGTGCAGCAGCGCGGCAAGGTGGTCGAGCAGGGCGATGGCGCCCTGCCGCGACTGGTCGCGGGCACCGTCCTCGACGTCACCGCGCGCCGCCTCGCCGACGACCGGTTGCGCGAGACCAACCGCCAGCTCACCGAGGCCGAGTCGCGGGCCCGTCAGTTGGCCGACGTGGCCGAGGCCGCCAACCGCTCCAAGAGCGAGTTCCTCGCCAACGTGAGCCACGAGATCCGCACGCCGCTCAATGGCGTGCTGGGCATGGCGTCGCTGCTGCGCGACACGCCACTGGCACCCGACCAGCGCCGGCTGGTCGAGACGATCAGCACCAGCGGCGAGCTGTTGCTCGGCGTGATCAACGACATCCTCGACATCTCGAAGATGGAGGCGGGGCGGCTCGACATCACCCCGACGGCGTTCGTGGTCGGCGACCTGCTCGAGGGCCTCGCGGCCTCGCTCGCCATCCGCGCGCACCAGGCCGGCCTCGAGCTCGTGTGCCTCGTGGATCCGGGGGTGCCGCCCGTGCTGGTCGGCGACGTCGCGCGCCTGCGACAGGTGTTGACCAACCTGACGGCCAACGCCATCAAGTTCACCCAGGCCGGAGACGTCATCGTGCGCGTCTCCCCGCTCGTCCTGGTCGGGCGCGAGGCGGCGATCCGCTTCTCGGTGCAGGACAGCGGCATCGGCATCCCGCCGCAGAAGGTCGACGAGATCTTCGAGAAGTTCACGCAGGCCGATGGCAGCACGACCCGACGCCATGGCGGGACGGGACTCGGCCTGCCCATCTCGCGGCAGTTGGTCGAGCTCATGGGCGGCGCCATCGGCGTGGAGAGTCCCGAGGGGACCGGTTCCGAGTTCTGGTTCACGCTCCCGCTCACCCTTCCGGCGACCGCGCCGGTGTCGTTGCCGTCGCCGCCGATCCTCGAGGGCGCGTCGGTCCTGATCGTCGATGACCACCACGCCCACCGGGAGCTGATGACCGCGCTGCTGTCCGGATGGGGGATGGTGGTCACGGCGGCTGCCGAGGCGTCGACCGCCTTGCGACTGCTTCGAGACGCGGCCCAGCGCGGCACACCGTGCGCGGTCGTCATCGTCGACGCGGTGATGCCCGGCTACGACGGCCCGACGCTCGAGGCGCTGATTCGGGGGGATGCCGCGCTCGGCGCGCCGGCGCTGGTGCGCATGGTGCCGCTCGGCATGCGGGCGGAGGCCCAGGGCGAAGGCCGGCCCGATGGCGTGGTGGTGAAGCCGCCGCGACGTGTCGAACTGCGACGCGTGTTGTGCGACGTGCTCGGCGGCGCGCCGCCGCCCCGCGCGCCGGAGGCGCCCCACACCAGCCGTCAGTCGCTGCGGGCCAGCGCCCGCGTGCTCCTCGTCGAGGACAACCTCGTCAACCAGCGCGTCGCGCTCGGCATGCTGGCCAAGCTCGGCGTCGAGGCCGACGTGGCCGGCACGGGCGTGGAGGCCGTGCGGGCCTTCGACGGTGCCACGTACGACCTGGTGCTGATGGACGTGCAGATGCCCGACATGGACGGCCTGCAGGCCACGCGCATCATCCGCGAGACCGCCGCCATCGAGCGGCGGCCCCACGTGCCGATCGTCGCCGTCACGGCGCACGCGATGCAGGGCGATCGCGAGCGCTGCCTCGCCGCCGGCATGGACGACTACCTCAGCAAGCCCCTATCGGTGTCGAGCCTGGATGGCGTGCTCGATCGATGGCTGGACGGCCAGTCCCGGACGCCAGAGGTGCCGACGTCCTGACGTCGCACGCGGTGAGCCCGAGGTGTGTCCGTTGGCGCGCGTCAGGGCGTCCCTGGCCAGGCCGCTGCGCTTCAAGCCCGTCGTTCGCGGGCCGATTTCGGCAGTAGCCAGGCGTGTGCGCATGCCGGCACTCGCATGACGATCCTCGACGCCGTCTCGCCGGTCCCTGCCCGCCTCCACGCCGCCCTCGGCGCAGCGGCACAGGGCCTGTTCGACATCGACCTGTGCACCGGCGACGTGTCGCTGTCGCAGGGGTTCGTCGCCAGGCTGCGCGTGCCCCCCGGGCATGAGATCCGGCGCTGGAGCGACTGGATCGCCCTCGTGCACCCGGACGACCGCGCGTACTTCGCGGCGGTCCACGCCGAGGTGGCCGCGGGCGACCTCCCCGAGCGGTCGCGGGACTTCCGCCTGCCTCGCGCCGACGGCACCTGGGGCACTTTCTGCGCCATCGGCCGCACCCTCACCGTCGACGAGGCGGGGCGGGGACGGTACCTGACGGGCATCCTCGCCGACGTCACGGAGGCACGCGCCGAGCAGACGCGCCTCCGTCGCCTCGCGTCGTCCTACGCGACCCTGAGTGAACTGAACCACGCCATCGTCCATGCCCGTTCGGAAGAGGAGCTGCTGCTGCGCCTCTGCCAGGCGGCGGTCGTGTCTGGCGGCTTCACCATGGCGTTCGTCGCGATGATCAACGAGTCGTCTGGCGCGGTCGAGCCGCAGGCGGCCTACGGCGACGAGTGGGGCTACCTCGAGGGCATCCACGTCTCGGCCTCGGCGGACACGCCGTATGGGCATGGCCCGACCGGCACGGCCATCCGCGAGAATCGCCCGTACTGGTGCCAGCAGTTCATGGAGGACCCCGGCACGCTGCCTTGGCGTGACCGTTGCCCGGATGGGCCTCCGTGGGGCTCGGCCGCCGCGCTGCCCCTGCGACGCGCTGGCCACGCCGTCGGCGCGCTCACGCTGTACATGCACGAGCCCGGCGCCTTCGACGAGGAGACGCAACGGCTGCTGGCCATGATGGTCAACGACGTGAGCTTCGCGCTCGACCACTTCGCGCGCGAGGCCGCCGGGCGCCGCGTCCAGCAGGAGGCCGACGCCACGCGGGCACAGCTCGAGGCCACCATCGACGCCATGCCCAACCTGATCTTCGAGGTCGGCCTCGACGGGCGCTTCTACAACTACCATTCGCCGCGCGTGGACCTGCTCGCGGTGCCGCCCGACGCATTCCTCGGGCGCACGATCCACGAGACCATGCCGCCCGCGGTCGTCGGCAAGCTCGAGGCGGCCCTCGACGAGGCCCATCGCACGGGCTACTCGACCGGCATCAGCTACGACCTGGAGTTGTCCGGGGGCACGCGCTGGTTCGACCTCTCGATCGCGCGCAAGCGCGTCACCGACGGCGAGGCGCCACGCTTCATCGCGGTCGTGCGCGACGTCACCACGGCGCGGGCCGCGGAGGCCGAGCGCGCGCATCTCGAGGCGCAGCTCAGGCACTCGCAGAAACTCGAGGCGCTCGGGCAGCTGGCCGGCGGCCTCGCCCACGACCTCAACAACGTCCTCACGCCGATCCTGATCAACACGCCCCTGGTGCGCGACGTCGTGGCCGACCCGGCGGCGCGCGAGCTGCTCGACACCACCGAGCAGTGCGCGCGGCGCGGCGCCGACATCATCCGTCGCCTGCTCACCTTCGCGCGTGGCGCGCCGGGGGAGCGCAAGCCGGTGTCGGTGGCCGAGGTCTGTCGCGACATGGCGAAGATCGCGCGCGAGACCTTCGCGCGCAACATCGTCGTGCGCGTCGCGGTGGCCGACGACGTGTGGGCCATCCAGGGAGACCTCACGCAGATCCACCAGGTGCTGATGAACCTGTGCGTGAACGCGCGCGATGCGATGCCGGAGGGCGGCACGCTGACGCTCGAGGCCGGCAACGTGACCGTGGCCGAGCCGCCGCAGGACGGCACCTCGCCGGCGCGGCCGGGCCCGTTCGTGCGCATCCGCGTCCGCGACACCGGGACGGGCATGACGCCGGCGCAGATCGAGCACATCTTCGAGCCCTTCTACACGACCAAGCCCATTGGGAAGGGGTCGGGCCTCGGCCTCCCGACCGTGCGCGGGATCGTCCGCAGCCACGGCGGCTTCGTGGAGGTCGACAGCACACCCGGCGAGGGCACCGCGTTCGCCATCCACTTCCTGCCGGCCGTGGCGCAGGTGGCCGCGGCCGTCGCCGAGCCGACGGCACCACGCCGCGGCCGCGGAGAACTGGTGCTGGTGGTGGACGACGAGGCGACGATCCGCAGCAGCGTGCGGCGCTCGCTGCTGGCGCAGGGTTACACCGTGATCGTGGCGGGCGACGGGCGTGAGGGCGCCGACGTCTTCGGCAAGCGTGCAGCCGAGGTGCGGGTCGTGGTGAGCGACATGATGATGCCGGTGATGGATGGGCTCGCCCTGCTCGCCGCCGTCCGTGAGGCGAGGGCCGACGTCCCCTTCATCCTCATGAGCGGCCTGCTCGATCGCGCCACCCCGCGCGGCGGCCA
>NZ_JBIINP010000344.1:0-3289 GCF_044337415.1 Luteitalea sp. | reverse complement strand
CCGAGCTCGACATGTTCAAGGCGATGCTGCTCAAGGGCCAGGTCCTGTGGGGGATGATGGTCTACGACAGCCTGCGCGCCGTGGACGTCTTCCTGCAGCGGCCCGACGTCGACGCGACGCGGCTGGCCACGCTGGGCATGTCGATGGGCTCGACGGCCGCCTGGTACCTGGCAGCGCTCGACGAGCGCATGAAGGTGTGCGTCGACATCAACTGCCTCACCGACCTCGACGCGCTCATCGAGGACAAGGGGCTGTCGCGGCACGGCATCTACTACTACGTGCCCGATCTCATGAACCACTTCACGACGGGGCAGATCAACGCCCTGATCGCGCCGCGCGCGCACCTGGCCCTCGCCGGCCTGCGCGACAAGCTCACGCCCGTACCCGGGCTCGACCGCATCGATGCGCACCTGAAGCAGGTCTACGCGTCGATGGGCGTGCCCGAGCGCTGGCAGATGAACCGGTACGACGTCGAACACCAGGAGACGCCGGAGGGTCGCCAGGCCATCCTCGCCTTCCTGCAACGCTTTCTCTGAGAGGACCTTCCGCACGCCATGGCCGGACTGATCGCCGCAATCGACCTCAAGCGCAAGATGTACGTCGAGTTCGAGGACGCCCCGTACCACATGCTCGAGGTCGAGATCTCGCGCCCGACGGCACGCGGCGGCCAGACCCTGGTGCGCGTGAAGATGCGCAACCTGATCAACCGGGCCGTGTTCGACAAGACGTTCAAGGCGCAGGACAAGCTGAAGGAGCCCGACCTGGTGATGGTGCCGGCCTCCTACCAGTTCACCGACGGCACCGGCGTGCACTTCATGGACCTCGAGAACTTCGAGACCCTGACGCTCAACGAGGACATCGTCGGCGACGACCGCTACCTGCTCACCGACAACCTCGAGGTGCAGATCCAGAAGTTCAACGGCAACCCGATCGGCCTGCAGTTGCCGGTCATCGTCGAACTGACGGTGGCCGAAACCGAGATGGGCAGCCGCGGCGACACGGCGAGCGGCAGCGTGACCAAGGCCGCGAAGCTGGACACCGGCCTCGAACTGCGCGTGCCGCTGTTCGTGAACGAAGGCGAGAAGGTGCGCGTCCACACCGAGACGCGGGAGTTCGCGGGACGAGCCTGAGAATGCTGCGATGCTGCGATGCCGGGAATGCCGAACGCGGCATCCTGAAGACGCAGGCGTCGCCGGCGCCGGCCGCGCGGGACTCGCTCCTGTTCCGCCATCCGGAAATCCGTCACTCCGGCGTGGGACAGGAGCACGTGCGTGGGGGCCCCCAGCCCCACGCCTGTCACTCGCCTGCGTGACGGATTTCGTGAACCCTGACGGATGGCTCCACAAGTCGCTCCGCCCCGCGCGTCCAGCACCGGCTCCCTGTGCGACCTGGTCCCTGGTCCCTTGCCGTCCTTGTCCCTCGTCCCGTGCCTGACTGGTGACTTGTCGCTCGTCTCTTGTCCCTTGGACAGAGTTCGTCCCGCGCCCCAGCCCCACGCCTGTCACTCGCCTGCGTGACGGATTTCGACGCACAGGCTGCAGGCCACAGGCGTCAGGTGGCCTGTTGCGGTCTTGTCCCTCGTCCCTTGCAGTCCTTGTCCCTCTTCCCGTGCCTCCCTGGTGACTTGTCGCTCGTCCCTTGTCCCTTGTTCACGGCGGCCGAGTGAAGACGGCCGTCCGGTGCCGTCCAGCCCCCAGCGCCCAGCCCCGGACGCGTCAGAATCCGCGTACGACCGGTAACACGATCGCGCTCGGCATCTTCGCCGAGTGGTGAATCGTCTGCTGCGCGACGCGCGGCGTGGTGCCCGTCGCCAGCGGATCTCCGGTGTTCAGGTTGCGATCGAACTGCGGGAAGTTGCTCGACGTGATGTCGACGCGAATGCGGTGGCCCGGCTGGAACACCACGGCCGTGCCGATCAGGTCGACCGTGTAGCGATACGCCTGGCCGGGCGTGAGCAACTGGGGCTTGTCGAGCCCCTCGCGGAACCGCGCGCGCAGGATGCCCTCGGCCATCGGGTACGCCTTGCCGTCGGGGTACACATCGACCAGCTTCACCATCCAGTCGGTGTCCTTGCCGTCGGTGGTCGCGTGGAGATCCATCGTGACCTTGCCCGCGATCGTCACGGGCGCTGACAACGTGTCGCTCGTGAAGCGGACGATATCGGCGCGGCCGTCGAGGGGCTTCTGGTCGACGGGCCCGGCGATCGTCGGCGACCCGCAGCAGTTGTTGCCGCCCGTCGTCGGCACGGGGTCCTTCGGGTCGTAACGGTAGCTGGTCGACCCGTCGCCGGCCGGCGCAGTCGTCGACAGCTTCCCTCCCGCCTGCAGATACCACTTCGCCGGCTGGGTACCCGGGATCGGCCAGTCCTGCTCACCGCGCCACTTGTTGATCCCCATGTAGAAGATCTGCACGGGCGCGTCGGTGTCGACGCCGTTCTTCACGCCCTTCATGTGGAAGTCGTGCCACCGACGCTCGTAGTCGAAGAGCGCGCGATCGGCATCCGGGCCGAAGTCGAGGTCGCCGTACTTGCGCGACGGGCCATGGCCCCACGGGCCGATCACCATCCGCGTCAGTGATCGGGCGCGCTCGTTCGCGCCCTTCGCGCGCACGCCCACGAAGCCGTCGATCGTGCCCGGCAGGAAGATGTCGAACCAGCCGCCCTGCGTCATCACCGGCACGTTCACCTTCGAGAACTTCTCCTCGTCGCTCACGGCCTTCCAGTAGGCGTCATAGCTCTCGTGCGCCAGCCAGTCGCGCCAGTGCTTCACCGGATGGTTGAACGCGAGTTCGTCCATCGTCTGCAGCGGCAGGTGCGTGAGGAGGTGCTCGTACCGCAGTTCGGGCGCCGCGTCCGGGCCGGTGAAGTACCACTGCGGCTGCATGATCCGGTACGGCATCCGCACGACGCCCCAGCCGAAGTTGAAGGCGAGGTGGAAGGCGCCGCCCTGCGTGATCCAGTTCGCGTAGAGGTTGGTGGAGGCGACTGCCGGGAAGGCGGCGATCAGGCTGGGAGGCTGCTCGCCGAGCGTGGCCCACTGCACGTGGCCGAGATAGCTGCCGCCCTGCATGGCCACCTTGCCGGTCGACCACGGCTGCTTCGCGGCCCACTCGACCACGTCGTAGCCGTCCTTGGCCTCGGCGCGAAAGGGATCCCACTGCCCCTCGCTCTCGTAGCGGCCACGGACGTCCGTGTTCACCACGGCGTAGCCCATGCGGGCGAGCGTGATCATCCGGTCGTGCACGCCCACCGCCTCACGCTGCACGCCATAGGGGGTGCGGATGACGACCG
>NZ_JBIINP010000345.1:0-3289 GCF_044337415.1 Luteitalea sp. | reverse complement strand
TCCAGCGGCTCGGTCCACCGGCCATCGAGTACACGGCGGAGGAGACCCGCATCTGGCGCGAGGTGAGTCCGAGCCTCGACGCGCTGCACCAGCAACACGCCAGCCGCATCTACCTCGACGCCAAGCGAGCGCTCGGCATCGGCGCCGATGCCATCCCGCAACTCCGGGACCTCAGCGCGCGGCTCTCTGCGGAAACGGGGATGCACCTGGTGCCCGCCGAGGGGCCGATTCCGTACCGCACCTTCTACGGCTACATCGCCGAATCGGGGTTCCCGGTCACGCAGTTCCTCCGGCACGGGTCGCACCCGGAGTTCACGCCCGAGCCGGACATGATCCACGACTGCCTCGGACACGTCCCGCCCCTGATGAACCACGACTATGCGTCGTTGCTCACCAGGCTCGGCCAGGCCTCGATGGCCGCCACGTCAGGCGAGCAGGTGCTGGCGCTCAAGCGATTCAGTTGGTTCAGCATCGAGTTCGGGCTGATTCAGGAGAGCGGCCAGACCAAGGTGTTCGGGGCCGGCATCCTGTCGTCCACGGGGGAGATCCCGTTCTCGCTCTCGGACGATGTGGACCGGCGTCGCTGGAAGACGGAGGAGGTCATTACGACCGACTACGACCCGTCGCGCATGCAATCGACGCTCTTCGTGATCCCATCGTTCGCGTTCCTGCGCTTCGAGGTGGAGCAGGTGATCGCGCGCCTCGGCCTCGACCTCCCACATCCGATGCACTGAAGAACGGCTGCAGACGACAGGCTACAGGCAGCCTGCCGCCCGTAGCCCGTAGCCGTCGGGGCCGGGCTCGGAGAGCCGGCCCTCCCTCCTACAGCCCGAACATCCCGTAGACGAACCACTTCTTCATCGCGTCCTTGTGTGGGGCGACGAGCGTCTTGTTGACGTCGGGAATCCCGACGCCCGGGGTGTCGCCGATGGGCGTGGTCGGTGGCTCGGTGGTCGCCGGGCCCGAGGTCGGCGCATCGGCTGGCGCCGGCACGGTCGTGCCGGTCGCGGCCCCAGCGGCCGCCTTGGCCGCCTCGTTGGCCTTGCTGGCCATGTCCTTGACGGCGTCGAGATTGCCCTCCTTCAGGGCGCCCGCCAGTTCCCGGAAGTCCAGCCCCGTCATCTCGACGCCGGCAGCCTCGTAGAAGCGGGCCTTGACCCAGGCGTACTCCTCCAGCGAGAACCGCTGGGCGTTGAGGGCCTCCACCTGAGCCCGCTTGGCCTCGGCGATCACGCCGAAGATGTCCTTGTAGGCGCCGGCCACCTCGGTGAGGCTGGCGTCGCCCTGGCCGCGGCGCGCCTCGAGGTCCTTGTACTTGGCCTCGAGTTCTGTGGCCCGCGCGCCCATCCGGCCGTGAAGGGCCTCCTGCACGGCCACGAAGCGGGTGACCTGCTCGGGCGTGAGCGCGCCGTCGGTGGGCGAGGTGAAGGGCTGCGTGTTGGTCACCTTGGCGTCGAGTTCGGCGACCTCACCCATCTGGGCCATCGACCCGACGAAGGTCTTCGCGGGGCGGTAGACGAAGTAGTAGAAGGCGGCGCTGGCCGCCACGGTGAACAGGACGAGGCCGAGACCACATCCGATGACGAGTTTCTTCACGCGGCGAACTCCCTGTAGGCTTGGGCCATCGTGCCCTCTCACGCATTCTCAACGAAGACGCGGCGCTTGCTGAACACGACGTCGCCGATCACGCGTCGGGTCGCCCTCGGCCTCCTCGCCGCCGCGGTGCCCGTCCGCCTGCTGGCCGCACAAGCCCCGACGACGGTGCCGCTGTTCGACGGGGCGACGCTGGGCAAGTGGAAGCCGGTCTCGTTCGGCGGCGAGGGCGAGGTCTCCGTCGTTGGCGGCGCCATCAGACTGGAGCGTGGTTACGACCTGACGGGCATCGTGTGGACGGGATCGCTCCCGGGGCCACGGTTCCGCCTCGAGGTCGAGGCCCGGCGCATCGAAGGCTCGGACTTCTTCGCGGCGATCACCGTGCCGGTCGGCGCGGCGCACTGCAGCCTCGTGGTCGGTGGCTGGGGAGGCACGGTGGTGGGATTCTCGAGCCTCGACGGCCTCGACGCGTCGGAAAACGAGTCGAGCAAGACGTTCACGTTCAAGGACGGGCAGTGGTATCGCCTGGCCGTCGAGGTCACGCCCGAACTCCTGCAGGGGTTCGTGGACGGCACACTGGTGACCGAGGCGAAGACCGCCGGGCGCGAGGTGGACGTGCGCATCGAGATGAATCCCTGTCGCCCGATCGGCATCGCCAGCTGGCGCACGACCAGCGACATCCGATCCGTCACCCTGCAGGAGCGCGCATGAGCGGCATCTCGAGGCGCGACTGGTTGCGGTCCGGCCCCGCGGCGCTCGGCGGGGCGCTGGTGGCGACCGAGGCGCATGCCGACGGCGTCGTCCGCCCGCCGCAGGACTTCAAGGTGCTCGGCGCCCCCGTGGTGCAGGCGCTTTCGCCCTCGTCCGTGTCGATCGCGTGGGCGGTCAACGACACGAGCACGGGCTGGGTCGAGTTCGGGGAGAGCGAGGCGCTCGGCTCGGTCGCCGGCGGCGACACCGACGGCCTGCGGCCGCTCGACGCTCGCATCCAGCGCGTGCGACTCGATGGCCTGAAGCCGGGCACGCGGTACCACTACCGGACCGTGAGCGTGCCCATCGCGTGGCTCGGTGCGTACGACATCCGGCGTGGTCGCCCGTTCGAGAGCCGCGCGTACAGCTTCGTGACACCGGATGCCGGCGCCGGCTCGCGCATGCAGGCCGCGATCATCAACGACACGCACGAGCAGCCCGAGACACTGAAGCAGCTGTTCACGCAGCTGGCCGATGCGCCGGGCGACCTGCTCTTCTGGAACGGCGACATGTTCAACGACATCGCCACCGAGCAGCAGTTGGCCGAGCAGTTGCTGTATCCCGCTGGCATGGCGTACGCAGCCAGCCGCCCGGTGTGCTTCGCGCGTGGCAACCACGACGTGCGCGGCGCCGAGGCGCGGGCGCTCGGCCGCATCCTCGACTCACCGGCGGGCCACTACTACTACACGCTGCGTCAGGGCCCGGTGGCGTTCATCGTGCTCGACACGGGCGAGGACAAGCCCGACGACGCGCCGGTGTACGCGGGGCTCGGCACCTTCGACGCGTACCGCACGCGACAGGCCGCGTGGCTGGCCACCGCGCTCGCGCAGCCCGAGGTGCGCGACGCCGCGTTCCGCGTGGTGGTCGTGCACATCCCCTTGTACGGCGAGCAACCGGTGCGCTTCCACGGCGGCGCCGACGCGCGCGACAAGTGGCACGCGCACCT
>NZ_JBIINP010000343.1:0-3296 GCF_044337415.1 Luteitalea sp. | reverse complement strand
GCCCCCAGCCCCAAGCCCCAGCCCAGCCCCCGATGTGCCGACTAGGGCAGCCGCGACTGCAGCGTGCCGTACGCCCACGTGCCGAGCGTGGCGGCGACCAGCGCGACCACGTACTCGGTGCGCCCGGCGCCGATCAGCGTGAAGATCGGCCCGGGGCAGGCCCCGAGCAGGGCCCAGCCGAGCCCGAACACGAGGCCGCCGAGCAGGTGCTTCGCCATGGGCGTCGACGCCGTGGCCGCGTCGTCAGCGATGGCGCGTGCCGCGGCGCTGGCCGGCGCCAGGCGCGCGATCAGCCACCGGCCCGCCACCGCCACCGCGATGGCGACGCCGATGATGCCGAACATGTGCACGCTCTGGAACCTGAACATCTCCTGGATGCGGAACCACGAGAGCACCTGCGCCTGCATGAACAGGATGCCGAGGCCGGTGCCGGCCACGACGTAGCCGGCCAGCGCGCGGGCTCGTTCGCGCGGCGCGTTGCCGTCGCGCGTCGTCACATCGTCGTCCTGCCGCAGGTGGTCGCTGGAGAGGGGCGCGTTCATCGGTCCGTCCCTAGAGAAGCCACGGCAGCAGGACGTGGGTCATCAGCAGGCCGCCGGCGAAGAAGCCGACGACGGCGAGCAGGGACGAGGCGCGGAAGGCCGCGAGGCCGGAGATGGCATGGCCCGAGGTGCAGCCGCCGGCCCATCGCGCGCCGAAGCCGACCAGGAAGCCGCCGACCCCGAGTGTGAGCCAGCCTTGCGCCGTGGCGAGGGCCGTCCAACTCGCCAACTCGCGTGGCGCCACGCCACCGAGGTCGGTCAGCCCGAGGGCGCGGAGATCCGCGACCGTCGCGGCCGAGATCGCGACGTCTGGCGACTCCGTGAGGAAGGTCGCCGCGATCCAGCCTCCCAGCACCAGGCCTGCCGCGAAGGCGAGGTTCCACGCACCGTCGCGCTTCCAGTCATACCGGAAGAGCGGCGCGCGTACCCCGGCCATGGCGCACAGGTGCCGGAGGTTCGCCGAGATGGCGAATCGTCTACCGCCGATCAGGAACAGGACCGGCACGACCAGGCCGATCAGCAGGCCCGAGATGGCCCAGGGCCAGGGCGTCGTGGTGAGCGCGTGCATGGGACGTGGACTCCTTCCCCAATCCTAGCCGCTCGGCCGTGGCAATCCGGCCGCGCATGACGCAGTGATGCCCGGGCATGACACAGGCGGGGCGAGTGTGCCGATCTGCAGGGCAGTTGCGGCCTCTCCATTCTGAACTCTGAACTCTGCATTCAGGTTGCTGGCCTTGTCAGCCACCTGTCTAGACCTTTGGCCTGCGGCATGAGACATGAGGCATGAGGCATGATGACCCCGTGCTTCCCCTCAGCGACGCGCCGAACCCGTCACGAACGCCGATCGTCACGTACCTCCTGATCGCCGCGAATGTGCTGGTGTTCCTCCTGTTCACGTTGCCGCAGTCAGGCGTCGCGGCCACCCAGGGCGACCCGCGGCTCGAGACCTACGTGGAGGTGCTGCGCGAGTCGCTGCCGTCGACCGTGTCGATGCGCGAGATCCTCGGGTCGGTCAGCCTGTACGACCTGTTCACGTTCGAGCATGGCTACAAGCCGGGCGCGCCGCAGGTCACGGACCTGTTCGCCGCGATGTTCCTGCACGGCGGGTTCATGCACCTGTTCGGGAACATGCTGTTCCTCTGGATCTACGGCGACAACGTCGAGCATCGGCTCGGTCGCTTCTGGTACCTGATCGCGTACCTGGCGACGGGCATCGCCGCCACGCTGTTCTTCGCGGTGCTGTCGCCCGGATCGATGATCCCCATGGTCGGCGCCTCGGGTGCGATCTCGGGCGTGCTCGGCTTCTACTTCTGGTGGTTCCCGAAGAACGTCGTCCGCGTGCTGCTGCTGTTCTTCCCGTTCCTGGTGCGCGTGATCGAGGTGCCCGCGCGCATCGTGCTCGGCCTGTACCTGTTCATGGACAACATCCTGCCGATGCTGCTGGCGGGTGGGGATGGCGGGGGCGGCGTGGCGCATGGCGCGCACATCGGCGGGTTCGTCGCCGGGGTGGCGGGGGCATGGCTGCTGAACCGGCGCGAGGTGGACGGCACGCCACAGGAGTACCAGGCCGAGGTGCGGGGCCTGTCGATGCCGCGCAATGCGGTCGTGGCGGCCCTGCGCGCGGGCGACATGCCTGCGGCGGCCCGCGGCTACTTCGCGCTGGCGCCGCGCGAGGCGGAAGCGGCGCTCGGACCGGCCGACTCGCTCACGCTCGGCTCCTGGCTGGCTGCCAACGGGCACGCGCAGGCGGCGGTCACCGTGTACCAGCGGCTGGTGCGCCACGACCCGACGGGCCCGGCGGCGGCCGAGGCGCATGTGGGTGCCGGCAGCGCGCTCCTGGAGCATCTCGGGCAGCCGGCCGTGGCCTACCAGCACTTCATGGATGCGCTCGCGGCGTCTCCCGATGCACGCACGGCAGCAGCGGCGCAGGCCGGGCTGCACGCCATCGGGGCGATGCAGAAGTTCCCGGCCAGACGATTCTCGTAATTCGAAATTTGACATTCGAAATTCTCGGCGTCTCGACCTCCGGTCTTCGCCGCTCGCGGCATCACGAGGCGACAGGCCGGAGGCCGTCGCCCCGGAATTTCAAATGTCGAATTTCACATTGCCAACTCAGCGGGGTGTGGCGCGCCTCGCGAGCGCGAGCATCACGGCCCCGCAGGCGACCATCACCAGGCCCCACCACAGGTTCATGTTGATGCCGAGCGACCGCGCGTAGATCGCCGGGTCGGAGACGACCCCGTACCCGGCCAGGATCACGCCGAGCGCGAGGAGCAGCAGGCCCATCGGCCACCGGATGTCGAGTCCCATCGGCGTCTCCTACCAGAACACCACGTTGAGCACCGCCACGGCCGCCAGCACGGCGACGCCGAGACCCTCCGGGGTCTGCCACCAGGGCAGGTTCTCCTTCGGCAGGCGTGGCGTGAGCGAGTACACGAGGCCGCGCAGGTCGTCGTCGGTCTTCTGGCGGCGCGTCAGCAGCGAGATCACGATGGTGAGGCCGAAGCAGATCGACCACGCCCAGATCGCCGTCCAGAAGTTCTGCGCCATCTCGCTCGGGTAGGCATGCATGAGGCCGAGCCAGCCGCCCTTGATGCCGACCGGTGCGTTGGCGGGCAGGGTCAGCCCGTGATGCAGCGCCGCGGCCACGGTGCCCGAGAGCAGGCCCCAGAACGCGCCGTGGCCGGTCGCGCGCTTCCAGAACATGCCCAGCAGGAACGTCGCGAACAGCGGCGCGTTCACGAAGGCGAACAC
>NZ_JBIINP010000306.1:0-3861 GCF_044337415.1 Luteitalea sp. | reverse complement strand
GGCTGCCGGGCATCCATCGCGGGGTGCGGGCATTGTAGCCCCGCCTCCGCCAGAGTCCATCCAGGACCCTGGCCAGCCGCCGCGTCGGCCCCTTTGCGTCACGCCGACCTGGCGGCCGCCGGCGCGCCGTACGTGCCCGGCAGGCGCCTGCCGTAGTTCGCACCGGGAGCCCTGCGCACGCGGGGCTCCCAGTGGCCACGGCTCAGCGCAAACCGGCCTTACGCAGGATGGTCATCATCGGGCACCAGTTGGTGAGGCCCGACTGGAACAGGTTCAGCCCTGCAAACAGCGTCAGGAAGAACCAGTTCGGGTGCACATACATGCCCGCCAATACCGAACCGGTGACGACCACGCCGGCAATCAGGCGCAGGGTCTTCTCGAGGGTGCTGGTCGTGCAGGCGTCGGCACCCGCGGTTGCGTCGATCGTTCGTGTCGTCATGCGTGTCTCCGGTCGTCAGTGCGCGGCGGCCGGCGCGGCCGCCTCCGCGGGGACGGCCTGCGCGCGTCGGCGCGCTGCCATGTAATAGAGGACGGGCACGGCCATTCGTGACAGCATCAGCGAGGCCACCTCGCCGGCCATCAGCGACACGGCCAGTCCCTGGAAGATCGGGTCGAACAGGATCACGCCCGCACCCACGATCACGGCGGCGGCCGTGAGGGCCATCGGCCGGAACCGCACCGCGCCTGCATCCACGACGGCCTGCTCGAGCGGCATGCCCTCGCGGACCCGCAACTCGATGAAGTCCACCAGGATGATCGAGTTCCGCACGACGATCCCGGCACCGGCGATGAAGCCGATCATCGACGTCGCCGTGAAGAACGCGCCCATCGCCGCATGCGCCGGCAGGATGCCGACCAGTGAGAACGGGATGGCGATCATGATCAGCAGCGGCGTCTCGAACGACCCGAACCAGCCGACCACCAGGATGTAGATGAGGATGAGCACCACGGCGAACGCCAGGCCGAGGTCGCGGAAGACCTCGATGGTGACGTGCCACTCGCCGTCCCACTTCATCGACGGCACCGACGTTTGCTCGGGCTGCACCGCGTTGAAGATCTCCACGCCATGCCCCTCGGGCAGCCGAATCTTCCGGATCTCCTCGTTCATCCGCATGATCGCGTAGACCGGGCTCTCGTCCTCGCCCGCCAGGTCACCCGTCACATAGGTCACCGGCAGCAGGTTCTTGTGGTACAGGCTGACGTCCTCCGTGCGCGTCTCGAGGCGGGTGAGCTCGCCGATCGACACCGGCGACGGCCCCGCGAGGCGCAGCGCGCGGAAGGCCGCGAGGTCGTGGCGCTGCTCACGCGGCAGGCGCAGCAGCACCGGCACGTCCTCGCGCGACGCATCGTCGTGCAGCAGGCCGGCCGACTCGCCGCCGCCCGCCATGTGCACCAGGCCCGCCACCGTGGCCGGCGCGATGCCCGCTGCCGCGGCCTTCTCCTCGTCCACCACGAGCGAGAGCTTCGGCTGCGGGTCCTCCACGTACCAGTCGGTGTCCACGACGCCCGACGTGCGCTCGAAGATGGCGCGCACCTGCGCGGCCACGGCGTTCCGCCGCACCGGGTCGGGCCCGTAGATCTCGGCGACGAGGGTCTGGAGGACCGGCGGGCCCGGCGGCACTTCCGCCACCTGAATGGTGGCGCCAGCCGCCTTCGCCACCGGCAGCAACTGCTCGCGGAGCCGACGCGCGATCGCGTGACTCTGCTCCGAGCGCTCGTGCTTGGCCAGCAGGTTCACCTGCAGGTCGCCGAGGTGCGGTGCCTGCCGCAGGAAGTAGTGCCGGACGAGGCCGTTGAAGTTGTGCGGCGAGGCCGTGCCGACGTAGTCCTGCACGTCCTTCACGGCGGGATCCTCGAGCGCGATCGCGGCCAGGCGCGACGTCACGGCCGCCGTCTGCTCCAGGGTGGTGCCCTCCGGCATGTCCACGATCACCTGGAACTCGCTCTTGTTGTCGAACGGCAGCATCTTCACCGTGACGAGCTTGAGCGGCACCAGCGCCATCGCCGCGAGGAGCAACGCCACGACGCCACCGAGGAAGATCCAGCGACGACGGCTGTCGGCGATGAGCGGCCCCATCGCGCGGCGGTACCAGCGTGTCAGCGCGTCCTCCTGCTCGTCGTGGTGTCCGCCATCGGGGTGCAGCAGGCGCACGGCGGCCCACGGCGTCACCACGAAGGCGACGATGAGCGAGAAGATCATGGCCGCCGAGGCGCCGACCGGAATCGGCCGCATGTATGGCCCCATGAGGCCGCCGACGAACGCCATCGGCAGGATGGCAGCCACCACGGTGAGCGTGGCGAGGATCGTCGGGTTGCCCACCTCGTCCACGGCGCGCAGCGCGATGGCGGTGAGGCCGTCGGCCGCGCCCGTGCTCATCCGCGCGTGGCGCACCATGTTCTCCACCACGACGATGGCGTCGTCCACCAGGATGCCGATCGAGAAGATCAGCGCGAAGAGGGTGATGCGGTTCAGCGTGTAGCCGTACAGGTAGAACATGAACAGCGTCAGCGCGAGCGTGACCGGGATGGCGACCATCACGACGAGCGCCTCACGGCGGCCGAGGGCGAGCCAGATGAGGATCGACACCGAGACGACCGCGATCGCCATGTGGTACAGCAGCTCGTTGCTCTTCTCCGCGGCCGTCTCGCCGTAGTCGCGCGTCACCTGGACGTGCACGTCGGTGGGGATCAGCGTCCCCTTCAGCGCGTCGACCTTGGCGAGGACATGGTGGGACACGGCCGTGGCGTTGGTGCCGGCGCGCTTGGCGACGGCGATCGTCACCGCAGGCGCCGCGCCCTGGCCGCGCACGTGGTGCCGCACGTAGGTCGACGGATCGGCGTCGCGGTCCGAGACGGTCGCAACATCCGACAGGCGCACCGGGCGTCCGGCCCGCGAGGCGACCACGACGTCTCGCAACTGCTCGATCGTCTCGATGCGCACGCCGGCCTCGAGCGTGCTGGCCTGTCCGCCGACGAGCGGGCCGGCCGCCGACGACCGCGTGCTGCCCTGCACCGCCCCCCTGACCATGAGCGGGTCGATGCCGTAGACGTCGAGGCGCGCCGGGTCGATCTCGACGCTCGCGACGCGCGGACGCCCGCCGAGGATGTCGACCTCGGACACGTCCGGCACTTCCTTGATGGCGTCGTGGAGCTGTGCGGCGAGCAGGCGCAGCTGGTGATCGTCGTAGCGCGTGGACCACAGCGTGATGCCGAGGATCGGCACGTCGTCGATCGAGCGCAGCTTGACCAGCGGCCCATGCGCGCCCGGCGGGATGCGGTCGATGTTCGCGTGCAGCTTCTGGTTGAGCCGCACCAGGGCGTCTTCCTGGTTCTGGCCGACCTTGAAGCGCACGATGACCATCGAGCGCCCGGGGCTCGACGTGGAGTACACGTACTCGACGCCGGGGATCTCCCACAGCAGCTTCTCGACGGGTCGGGTGATGCGCTGCTCGACCTCCGCCGGCGGGGCGCCGGGAAGCTCCACGAACACGTCGACCATCGGGACGATGATCTGGGGCTCCTCCTCGCGGGGCAGGCCCATCACCGCCATGAGGCCGAGGCCCGTCGACGCCACGATCAGCAGCGGTGTCAGCTTGGAGTGGATGAAGGCCGCGGCGATACGGCCAGCGGTACCGAGGCCAGCCATCACTTCGCTCCCGCGCGCAGCGGCGTGCCGTCGGTCAGCCCGATCGGCGGCGCGGTGACGATGCGTTCGCCGTCGGCCAGGCCGGTCACGACCTCGACGCCTTCGTGCAGCGTGCGCCCGAGCACGACCATCCGCAGGCGCGCGACATCGCCCTCCGACACGAAGACGGAGGTCACCTGGCCCCGGCGGACGATGGCCGCCGGCGGTACGAGCAG
>NZ_JBIINP010000180.1:0-7908 GCF_044337415.1 Luteitalea sp. | reverse complement strand
AGCCCGCCCGCCTCGACGAGCGCCGCGTGCGGCGCCTTCGCCACGGTGACGGTCGCCACCGACACGGGCTCCTTCTTCGTCACCGGCTCGGCCGTGTGCTCCGCCCCGCCGCACCCGGCGGTCAGGATGGCGGCACTCGACAGCAAGAGGCCGACGCCGAGCCGACGCCCGCGTTGGCTGAGGCGAGCACCGCGATGATGCCTGTGTACCCGGTACCCCGTACCCGGCACCCGTTCTGCGTAAGTCGAGTTGTCCATGGAGTCCTATCGTCCGAGCGCGCGATCGAGGGCGGCCGATTCCACCGTCACGTCGACCCTGGCGCGCAACTGCTGTTCATGGGCCTGCACCACCGACTCGGCGGCGCGGAGGAGGGCGGTCACGTCGGCCAGTCCCTGTTCGTAGCGGTCGCGCACGATGCGCTGCCGCTCCGTGGCCTGCGCGACGACGGTCGTCGCCAGGGCTTCACGGGCCCGCGCGCTCGTGAGTCGCGCGGCGGCCGAGCGGACGTCGAGGCGCACACCGGCCTCGGCCCGCTCGCGCTCCACGTCGCGGCGCTTGGCCGCCTCGGCCGCCTCGGCGATGCGCGCCTTGTCGGCGAAGCCGCGGAAGAGGTTGATGCGGACGCCGGCGCCAACGCCCCAACTGCCAGCCCGGTCGCCCCAGGTGCCGCCGTTGGCTTCCCAGCCGGCCTGCGCGAACACCTGCGGCATGTAACTCGCCCGAGCTTCGGCGACCTGGGCCCCAGCGAGATCCACCATCAGCCGCGCCTGTTGCAGTTCTGGCCGCTGACGCAGGGCTTCGTCCTCGAGTGCTGCGGCCTCGGGTATCGCTCCCGTGGAGGACGAGGCCAGCGGCGCCAGCACGAAGGCCGCGTCGAGCGACTCGCCCATCACGCGATTGAGGTCGGCGCGCGCCAGGTCCGCGGCGAGGGAGGCCCGGAGGCGGCCCTCTTCGACGGCAGCCCGGTGCACCTCGACGGCAAGCACGTCGGCGTCGGTCACCAGTCCCGCATCGCGACGGTCGCCGGTGCGCTTCAGATCGGCGTCGGCGGCCTCGAGCGCGGCCCGCGCCGCCTGCATCGAGGCCTCGGCCTGCAGCACCTGGCCGTAGGCCTGCGTGGCCGCGACGGCCAGCGCCTGCCGGGCGGTGACCCGCCCGGAAGCGGCCAGTCGAACACCCAACTCGGCCGCACGGACCCGCGCCCGCGTCGCCCCGCCGTCCCACACCGACTGCTCAGCACCCAGCGCCAGCCGGAAGTTGTCGACGGCATCCGGGTGATTCAGGGCATCGAGCGCGAAGTCGGCCGCCGTGAACTGCCGCTGAGCCAGCAGGGAGCCGAACACGAAGACGGGTTGGTTCCCCCGCTGCCAGGCCTCGCTGGCGTCCACGCGGGGCAGGTAGCCGGCGCGCGCCTGGTCCACACGGTGCGCCGCCTCCTGCTCGGCGAGCGCCGCAATGCGCGCGTCGGGGTTGCCGGCCTGGGCGCGCGCGATGGCATCCTGCAGCGTCAGGGGCGCCTGCGCCCACGCGGGAGCCGCGGCCATCAGCGCCCCCACGAGGCCGGCGGCCATGACGGAAACTGGAGACATACGTATCATCAGGGAGATGGATACCGCCGCTGACGGAAAGGTGACACCCGCCGACGACTACGCCGCGTTGGTCCGGGATGCCGCCAACGGCGATCCAGACGCCATGGAGCGGCTGCTCGTGCGCGCCCAGGCGTCGGCCTACCGGTTCAGCGTGATGGTGTGCGGTCGCACCAACGAGACCGAGGACGTCATGCAGGAGGCCCTGGTGAGCACCTACAAGCACGCCGGCGCCATCCGCGACCCCCAGGCCTTCAAGGCGTGGCTGTATCGCACGGTCCGCAATGCGTGCCTGCTCAACCGCCGCAAGCGCGTCGCCGAGCCCGCGCACCTGGCGTCGCTCGACGACGCCGGTCCCTACGACGACGCCCGCGTGATCGATCCGGCCGACACCGGCGAGAGCCCGCAGGAGGCACTCGAGGCGTCCGACCGGCGGGCGCAGTTGCGCAAGGCCCTGCTCACGCTTCCCGGCCCCCAGCGGGAAGTGATCGTGCTGCGCGACCTCGAGGGCCTCTCGACGCGTGAGGTGGCCGAGGTGGTGCAGATCTCGGAAGACAACGTGAAACAGCGCCTGCATCGGGCCCGCGTGGCCCTGCGTGCCGCGCTGGAGCCCACGCCATGAGCACTGAACCCGGCGCCGTGTCGCCGCGCTGCCAGCAGCAGCTCCTGGAGCTGTCGGCCTACCTGGAAGGCGACCTCGGCCCCGAGCAGATGGCGGCCCTCGACGAGCACCTGGCCGGCTGCGAATGCTGTGGGCGCATGGCCGCCAGCCTCCGCCGGGCCATCGCGATGTGCCGCAGCGAGGAGGTCCGCGACCTCCCGTCCGAGGTGCAGGCCGATGCGCTGGCCCGCGTGCGGGCGCTACTGCGCCGCGACGGCTGAGGGCTCTGGCGGCACGACCGAGATTACGTCCGTCGCTGCCGGCTGATACAATGAGAGGTTTGCGGCAGGTGCCGCGAGGCTTCCCATGATTGCAGTCCACGGCGTCTCGATGCGGTACGGGTCGAAGGTCCTCTTCGACGACGTCACCACGACCTTCTCGGCAGGCCGGCGCTACGGCCTCACCGGCCCCAACGGCGCCGGCAAGTCCACGTTCATGAAGCTGCTGACGGGCGAGCTCCAGGCCCAGAAGGGCTCCGTCGTGCGTCCCGACAAGCTCGGCGTGCTGCGTCAGGACCAGTTCGCCTTCGACGAGTTCCGCGTCGTCGACACGGTGATCATGGGCAACGCCCGGCTGTGGTCGGCGCTCGAGGAGCGTGATCGGCTCTACGACAAGGCCGACATGACCGACGAGGACGGCATGCGCCTCGGCGAGCTCGAGGGCATCGTGGGCGAGGAAGACGGCTACAGCGCCGAGAGCGACGCGGCGATCCTGCTGGCCGGCCTCGACATCCCGGACGCCTTGCACGAGAAGAAGATGCGGGAGCTGCAGGGCGGGCAGAAGGTGCGCGTACTGCTCGCGCAGGCGCTGTTCGGGCACCCGCAGGCGCTGCTGCTGGACGAGCCCACCAACCACCTCGACCTCGACTCGATCCACTGGCTGAAGGACTTCCTCGTCCGCTACGAGGGGTCGCTGATCGTGATTTCGCACGATCGCCACTTCCTCAATGCCGTGTGCACGCACATCGCCGACATCGACTACGAGACGATCATCGCGTACACCGGCGGGTACGACGACATGGTGCTCGCCAAGACGCAGATCCGCTCGCGGATCGAGTCCGACAACGCCCAGCGCGAGAAGAAGATCGCGCAGCTCAACGAGTTCATCGCGCGGTTCTCGGCCGGCACGCGATCGAGCCAGGTGACCTCGCGCAAGAAGGAGGTCGAGCGGCTCCAGACCAACGACCTCGCGCGCTCGAACATCCAGCGCCCGTTCATCAACTTCCGCATCGAGCGCCCGTCGGGCAAGCTCGCCCTCGAGTGCAAGGGCGTGTCGAAGGCCTACGAGGGCCTCGAGGTGGTGCGCGACTTCAGCGCCGTCGTCAATCGCGGCGAGAAGATCGCCATCGTCGGCCGCAACGGCGTGGGCAAGACGACCCTGTTGCGGTCGCTCCTGGCTGATGCGCCTGGGGTCGACGCCGACCCGGCGGCGCGCGACGAGGGCGCCGTGCGCTGGGGCCACGAGGTGTCGGTGGGCTACTTCTCGCAGGATCACACCGGCGCGATCCCGCACGGGACCACGGCGGTCGAGTGGCTGCATTCGTTCGCGCCCGACGCGCATCGCCAGGACATCCACGGCCTGCTGGGCCAGATGCTGTTCAGCGGCGAGGAAGGGCACAAGCCCACGGCAGCGCTGTCGGGCGGGGAGACGGCGCGCCTGCTCTTCTGCCGGCTGATGCTGCTGAAGCCCAACGTCCTCGTGCTCGACGAGCCGACCAACCACCTGGACCTCGAGTCGATCAACGCGCTCAACATCGCCCTGCAGAAGTACGAGGGCACGGTGTTCCTGGTGACGCACGACGAGGACCTCATCGATGAGGTCGGATCGCGCGTGTGGTCGTGCACGCGCGACGGCATCGAGGACTGGAAGGGCACGTACGAGGAGTTCGCGGCGGCCCACGCCTGATCGGCGGGGCTCGCACTGTCACCAATTCTTCACAGCCATCGGCGGTCGAGGTGCCCTAAGCTGCCCCCGCCAGTGCTTCCTGAAGGAGACGTGATGTCCGAAGTCCAGAATCCGGGGCGCCGCGCCATGCTGCGGCGACTCGTCACCGGGGCGACCGTGGTGGCCACGCTGTGTGGCGCCGCTCGCGGCGCGGCGGCGCAGGGCGGCACGCGCCCGCGCAATCCGAACGGCGGCGGCACCCGCCCCAGCGGTCCCCCTCCGGGCGGCACGCCGCCGGGTGGCATGGGTCCGCGCGGCGGCGGTCACGGCGGCAAGCGGCCCGGCGGCCCGCCCCAGGGCGGCGGCAGTCGCCCGAACGGCGGCCGGCGCGGCTGATCGCGATTTGCACTACCATCGGGTGGGTCACCCCACCCGATGCCCCTCGCTTCACCGACGTCCCCCTGGGCCGTGCGCGGCGCGCGTGGCCTGGCGATCACCCTCAGCGTCGGGACGATCTACTTCCTCACGGCACAGTTCGGGACCTTCTGGGCCTCCGATGGCCGGACCGGCACGCCCATCTTTCCCGGCGTCGGCGCCGCGCTGGCGGCCCTCGTCCTCTACGGGCGCGGTTACTGGCCGGCCATCTTCCTCGCCCGCGTGCTCGCCTTCTGGCTCGCCGGCACCCAGCGGGCGCCCTGGCTGGTGCTGGCCATCGCCGCGGCGAACGCGGCGGCCGTGTATACGGGCGCCTGGGCCATGGATCGATGGGGCCGCACGGACCCGGCGTTGACGCGCCTGCGCGACGTGCTCTGGCTCGGCGTGGGGAGCCTCGTGGCGTCGTCGGTCGGGGCCAGCCTCGGCGTGACGGCGATGGCGATCGAGGGCGAGGTCGGCCCTGGGCTGTACGCGGCGACCTGGATGCGCTGGTGGATGGGCAGCATCGGCGGCGTGCTGGTCGTCACATCGCTGGCCCTGGCCTGGGGAGCCGGCGAGCCGTGGCCACGCCGGGTCCAGGACTGGGCACGCCTGCTCGCCTGCGTGGCCGCCACCACGCTGGTGAGCGGGTGGGTCTTCTTCGGCTCGCCGAGCGCGCTCGCCCACACATGGCTCGTGTTCCCGGTGTTGCTGTGGAGCAGCCTGGCGTTCGGCGTGCGTGGCGCCACGCTGGCGCTGGTGCCGGCCACCCTGTTCGGCGTCGCCGGCACCACGATGGGCGTCGGCGTGCTCGGCGGTGCCTTCGAACCCGACGTCCGCTACGTGCTGCTGCAGCAGTTCGTGACGGCCGCGTCCTTCACCTGCCTCGTGCTGGCCGTCGTCGCCGACGAACGCCGCGGCAAGCAGGCCCTGCGCGACCGCGAGCAACGCCTCCACCTCGCGCTCGCCGCCGCGCGCTCCTTCGGCTTCGAGGTCGACCTGACCTCAGGCGCGGTGACACGCACGCCGGAATGCGCCGAGATCCTCGGGCTGCCGGCCGGACACGCACAACTCGGCACCGTGCAGTCGTACCTCGCGCACGTCCACGAGGACGACCGGGTGCGTGTCGCCAGGACCACGGGGCCGATGTCGTTGCGCCAGCCCACGGTGCGGCTCTCCTACCGGTTCGTGCGCCCCGACGGACGCATCGTGCACCTCGACGAGACGTGCGCTGGGGTCTTCGACGCGGAGGGACGCCCCACACGGCTGGTCGGCGTGACGATGGACGTGACCGACAGGTGGCACGTGGAGCGCGAACGCGAGCAACTCCTGGCGCGCGAGCGATCGGCACGACAGGAGGCCGAGCAGGCGACGCTGCTGCGTGACGAGTTCCTCGGCACGGTCTCGCACGAGTTGCGCACGCCACTCAACGCCATCCTCGGCTGGGCGCAGATCCTCCAGACCGGGACGCGGTCGCCCGAGGCCCTGCAGTCGGGCCTGGCCACGATTGCGCGCAACGCCCGGCTGCAGACGCAACTCATCGACGACCTGCTCGACTTGAGCCGGATGAGTGCGGGCAAGCTGCGGCTGGACGCGCGGCCGGTGGACCTCTCGACGGTCGTACACGACGCCGTGCTGGCCGTCACGCCGGCCGCCGCGGCGCGGAGCCTGCTCCTCGAGTGCACCGCCGAGGCCGGGGCACGGGTGCACGGCGACCCCGACCGACTGCAGCAGGTGTGCTGGAACCTGCTGGTGAACGCCGTGAAGTTCACCGAACCAGGCGGCACCGTGCGCGTCGAGGTCGTGCCGCAGGGGACGCAGCAGTGCCTCCGCGTGCGCGACACCGGCGCCGGCATCGCGGCCGACTTCCTGCCGCACGTGTTCGACCGCTTCCGGCAGGCTGACGGGTCGACGACGCGTCGACACGGCGGGCTCGGCATCGGCCTCGCCCTGGTGCGCCAGATCGTCGAGATGCACGGCGGCACGGTGCGCGCCGAGAGCCGTGGCCCGGGGCTCGGTGCCACGTTCACCGTCTGCCTGCCCGCGCTGTCGCCAGCCACGGACGCGACCCGCGCCGCACGCACCGACAGCGGCGGGCAGGCGCCAGCCGCGCCACACGCGGCGCTCCGCGTCCTCGTGGTGGACGACGACGCGGACGCGCGGGAGGTGGCGGCGCAGCTGCTGCGGAGCAGTGGTGTGGACGTCTTCACGGCCGCCTCCGCCGAGGAGGGCCTCGCGCAACTGCGCGAACGGCAGCCTGACGTCGTGGTCGCCGATATCGGCATGCCCGGCGTCGACGGCTACGCGTTCATCCGCGCGGTCCGTGCGTTGCCGACCCGAGAAGCCCACACGCCCGCCGTGGCGATGACGGCACTGGTGCGCGACGAGGACCGCTGCCGCGCGCTGGAGGCCGGCTTCCAGATCCACCTGCCCAAGCCGGTCACGCGCGACGGGCTGCTGGCCGCCATCACTCGTCTATCGCCAACGCGACATCCAGCGTGATCACGCCGGGCGAGGCGTCGATCCGCACCGAGCGCACGTGACGCAGGAGCGCCGCCATGTCCGGGCGGGCATCCCCGGACGATGGCGCCGACGAGGGACGACCGGCGTCGGCGAGTGCTTCCGCGATGAGCTCGTTGACCAGGGCGACCTGCAGCGGCAGCGTTGCGGTCACGCGCGCGCCGGCCAACGCCGGCAGGCCCGCGGCCACCTGCTGCTGCACCCAGGCCTGGAGACCGTCTGCACTCATGATTCCGCCTTGTCGGTGACGTGCATCTCGACGTCGACCTCGAGCCCGTCGGGCACGGATCGGAACCGCAGCGCACGCACATGCGGCCACACCGGCGCGAGTGCGCGCAGCGGACCTTCGTCGAGCGCGATGCGAACCAGTCGGCCATCGAGGCGCACGAATGGCGGCAGGCTGACGCGCTTCAGCCCCCAGGCCGCCATCTGCGATGCCAGTTCGATCGTCAGTTCCGGCCGTGGCTGGAGGATCGCCTCGCCCCGCAGCGTCGCGTTCACCTGGAAGCTGCCGTAGCGCACCTGCACCTGTTCGGCCGGCCCGATGGCCACCCCGACGCCGTGGGGGAGCCCTGGCAGGCTCGCCAGCAGGTCGTCGAGGACGGCTTGCCTGACGGGGAGACGCAGGTGCACCCGCGCGCCGGCCATCCTTGGGCCCCCCGCCTGCAGTTCCGCAAGAAGGATGTCCGTCACGGCCATGGATGGGTCCCAGGAAGGTGGAGGGCCCGCCGGGTCACGGGCGCCGGGTGCCCAGTCGCACCACGATGTCGTACTCGGCCTGCGTGACTGGTTGCACCGACAGGCGGCTGCCCTTGCGCGTGACCATCATGTCCTCGAGACCGG
>NZ_JBIINP010000342.1:0-3304 GCF_044337415.1 Luteitalea sp. | reverse complement strand
GCGCTGCCGCTGTTCCCCGATCTCTCGCTGGAGACGGGGCGCGCCCGCGGGCTCATCGGGTACCGTCCCACGCCTCACGAGGAGGCACTGGACGCCCTGGCCGAGCGGAGGCTCGCATGACGATCCTGGAACCCTATCGGCAGTTCGCCGACGCCCGCGGCCGGATGCTCGGCGTGATCAACGAGGGGCAATGGGAGGAGATCAACTTCGTGGAGACGGCGGCCGGCCAGGTGCGGGGCGGCCATTTCCACCGCGAGACACGCGAGCTGTTCCTGATCATCAGCGGCGACATCCGCGTGCGCATCGTCGACCAGGGGCGTGACTCGCTGCACGACTTCGGGCCCGGCTCCGTGTTCGTGATCGAACCCGGCGAGTCGCACTGGTTCGAGTCGCTCACGCCGTGTACCTGGATCAACGTGCTCTCGCGCCGCATCGACCCGGCGTGCCCCGACATCGTGCCGGTGGCCGCCCCCGCGGCCTGACCCGAAGCATGGCAGGATGTGCAGAATCCATGAACGACGAGCCGCGCGGCGACGGACGCCCGCGGCGTGCCGATAGCAGACGAGGAGACCCCCGCCCATGAACGTGCTGTTCTCGAATCCTCCCTGGCACCAGCCTGTTCCCCCCGGCGAGCGAAGCTGG
This sequence comes from Luteitalea sp., assembly GCF_044337415.1. Classification (GTDB taxonomy): domain Bacteria; phylum Acidobacteriota; class Vicinamibacteria; order Vicinamibacterales; family Vicinamibacteraceae; genus Luteitalea. The sequence goes on along the minus strand of NZ_JBIINP010000342.1, from coordinate 2,662 downwards.
CGCGGCGTACGGGCCGGCTCGCGTTGGCCCCACCAGTTCGAGTACGTCAGCAACGGCGTGGTCGACGGCCACATCCCGGAGCTGATCGGCGGCTACATCCCGTTCCCGATCTGGCTGGCGACGGCGACCGCGCTTGCCAAGCAGCACGGCCACGACGCCCAGGCTCGCGACTCGGTCGCCTCCGGCGAGACGTACGAGACCTTCTACGCGCATGTCGCGCGTCGGCAGCCCGACGTCGTCGTCATCGAGACATCGACGCCGACCCTCACGCACGACATCGCCGTGGTCGAGCGGATCCGCCAGGACGTGCCGCACGTGAAGGTGGTGTTCGTCGGCATGCATCACGAGATCGAGGAGCCGTGGTTCCTCGACCGCTACCCGCAGGTCGACTACTGCGTCTTCGGCGAGTACGAGCACTCGACGATCGCGCTGCTCGACCTGCTCGACGGCAAGACCCAGGTGGACATGGCCGACATCGGCGGCCTGGTGTGGCGCAAGGACGGCAAGGGCGTGGCCAACCCGTTCGGCAAGCTGGTGCCGCTCGAGGGGCTGCCCTGGGCCGAGCGCGACGACCTGCCGATGCTCAACTACTACGACGGCGTGTGCGGCCTCGAGCGTCCGCAGCTCCAGCTGATGGCGACGCGCGGCTGCCCGTATGGCTGCACGTTCTGCGGCTGGCCGCAGATGCTCTACCGCGGCCCGAAGTACCGCATCCGCACTGCCGAGGATGTCGCCGCCGAGATCAAGCACAACCTGACCAAGATCCCGTACAAGTCGTTCTACATCGACGACGACACGGTGAACATCAAGAAGGACTACATCCTGCAGCTGGCGCGGGCCATCAAGGACGCCGGCCTCGATTCCATCCGCTGGGGCACGATGGGCCGCGCCGACCTGATGGACGAGGAGATGATCGCGGCGCTCAAGCAGGCCGGGCTCTTCTCGATCAAGTACGGCGTCGAGACCGCCGACCAGGACCTGCTCAACGAGATCAAGAAGAACATCAAGATCTCGGAGGTCATCGAGGGCGTCGAGCTCACCAAGCGCGCAGGCGTGAAGGTGCACCTCACCTTCACCTTCGGGCTGCCGTCCGACACGCCGGAGACGATCGAGAACACCATCCAGCTCGCCTGCCGCCTGCCGGTGGACACGGTGCAGTTCTCGATCACCACGCCGTACCCCGGCACCAAGATGTACGACCAGTACAAGGCCAACGGCTGGCTGCTGCACGAGAACTGGGACGAGTATCTCGGGTCGCACCGCGCTGTCTCGCGCACGGCCAACTTCACGGCCGAGCAGCTCGAGGATGCCGTCAAGTCGGCCTACGCCCGCTTCTGGGAAGAACAGGCGCTGCGTCGGGTGCGCACGCCGCAGTTCGAGCAGGGGCTGCGCGACGCCATCGCGGCCGTCGCCGAGCCGGGCGCGCCGGTGGCGGTGCTGCAGTCGGCCCGCCCCGGCCTCACGCGCGTGATCGTCGCGGCGCTCAAGGACAACGGCTACGAGCCGCACGTGTTCACGCACGCGCGCTTCCTCGCCTCGTTCCAGACGGTGCTGCCCGACGCGCAGATCCACACCTTCGACGCGTCGTTCGACTTCCGGCACGAGGCGCTGGCCGATCGCGCGGCGGAAGTGGCCGCGGCGGTGCCGTTCGTGGCGGCCGTCGTGCCGTACCACAACGCGACCGGGGCCAACTACGACGAGGTCCACAAGGTGGCCGGCGCCCTGACCGGTGGTCCCGTCCTCGGCGTCACCGTCGATGGCGACATCCTGCCGCAGGTCGGCCTGCCTGGGCGCACGACGCCCACGCTCGCACCCGCGGCGGTCTAGCCGCCTGCGCCAGCCGGGCGCCGACCACGATGGTCGGCCCCGGGGCCGCGCCTCCCGCTCCCCAGCCCATGCGCGTACTCGCCCTCGCGGCCCTCGACGTCTCCTACATCCGCGACAACTGGCTGGCCGCCATCAAGGACGTACTCGGCGACGACGCGCTCGTCGTCAACGCCACACCCCTGCTCGCGTGCGGGCCTGCAGGGCTGCACACCACCTACGTCCACCGCATCGTTGCGACGACGAAGGTGGACTGGTGCTTCGTCTACCACGACTACGTCTTCTCGGACTACGACGACGACTTCTTCGGCAACCTGCGCAGTGCCGGCGTCAAGACCACGTGCTTCCATCCGGACGATGAGCCGGAGGTCTGGTACCAGCGCAACCGGAAGTTCGACAGCCGCTACGACGTCGTCGCCTCCCACTCGGCGCGAGGGACTGCCAGGCGCATCAGCGAAGGGCGCCCGACCAGGGCGGTGCACGTGCCGTGGGGTTTCAACCCGACGTTCTTCGACAGGCCGGCGCGGCCGCTCGCCCCGGAGATCGACGTCGTGTTCGTCGGCAAGTACAAGGTCGAGGAGCACGACAGCAAGGCCTTCCGCGAGGATGGGCGTCATCGTGACGACGCGCTCGTGCGTGTGGCGCACTGGTGCGCGCGCCACGGCAAGGTGTTCCGCGTGTTCGGCCACGGCTGGGAGCGGCACCCGCGACTCGCACCGTTCGCAGGCGGACTCCTGAGCCACGCCGACATGCTGCGCGTGCTCCACTCGTCGCGCATCGTCCTCAACCCGGGATGGTCGGCCGATCCGTCCGACACCGCGCCGCAGACCAAGCTGCG
>NZ_JBIINP010000341.1:0-3317 GCF_044337415.1 Luteitalea sp. | reverse complement strand
GGGACATCCCTGTTCCAGGTACCCCGATCCGCTGCATCGTCGTACCCGTGCCCGCGACGGCAGCGCCTGGCGCGCGTGTGCCATCGCCGGCGGGGCGAACGGCGCCTGCCGCCACGGCGACGAGCCAGGGGCCTGTCACGGGCACACGACGACTGCGGCTCGTCCCGGCCGGCGTCACGGAGGGGTCGCGATGAGCCGCCTCGGGTGGAACTGCCCCGGCTGCCGCAAGACCTATGTGGTACCCGACCTGGTCTGCGAGGCATGCGGGACCGTGGCTGGCCCCCTGCACGTCGTGCTCTCGACCGTCGAGCGCATGGGCATGATGCGCCAGCACTTCTCGCTCGGCCCCGCGCGGCAGCGTCCCTCCAGGGAGCAACTCGACGCCTCGACGACGTGCCCGGACTGTCAGGGGTATGGCGCGCTGCCCGCCGTGCTGCTCGACCCGGGCCCGGGCTGTCGCCGCTGCGCGGGCACCGGCTACGTGTGGCGCACCGCCCTCACGGCTACCGAACTGGCAGTCGATGATGCCAACCGGGAGCGACGACGGGCGATGGAACGGCGTGTCGATCTGGCGGTCGTGATGAAGCCGGATTCAGCCCTGGAGCCGCCCATGCCGGGCGCATTGCCCGGGCCGTCGCAGGACCGGGAGGAATCGTGACGGCGATTCGCGGCGTCGCGGTCAGTCGGCCGGATCGGTGAGCGCGAGCCGCACCGCGCGCGCCAGCACGTCGCGCGTGAACGGCTTGGCGAGCATGTGGGCGCCCGGGGGAAGTTCGCCGGCGGCGTTCATCAACTGGCTCGGATGCCCCGAGGTGTAGAGCACGCGCAGGCCGGGGCGGCGGCGACGGGCCTCGTGTGTCAGCGTCGGGCCGTCGAGCGGCCCAGGCATCACGACGTCGGTGAACAGCAGGTCGACGTGCGCGCCCTCGTCGAGGAAACGGAGCGCATCGACTGCGGTGGTCGCGGCGATCACGCGATAGCCGAGGCTCTCGAGCAGTTGGCTGGCAAGCCGGCGGACCGCCTCGTTGTCGTCGACGACGAGCACGGCTTCGACGGCGGCCTGGGGCGGCGGCTCCGGCGCGGCGGCCGTGACGGGCACGTCGCTCCCGCGCGGCAGCAGCAGGGTCACGGTGGTGCCCTCGCCCGGCGCACTGGTGATCACCAGCGCGCCTCCGGACTGCGTCGCGAACCCCTTGACCATGCTCAATCCGAGCCCGGTGCCCATGCCCTGCGGCTTGGTCGTGAAGAACGGATCGGTCACGCGCGCGAGGACGTCGGGCGCCATGCCTGCGCCGCCGTCGGTCACGGTGATGACCACGTAATCCCCTGCTGCGACCTGCCGGCCGAGCCGGCGCGCCTCGTCCCACCCGAGCGTGCGGTTGCGCGCAGCCAGGGTGATGGTCCCCCCGCCCGGGAGCGCGTCGCGGGCATTGAGCGCGAGGTTCAGGAGGGCGCTCTCGAGCAGGGGTTGGTCGACGTGCGCGGGCCAGAGGTCGGCAGGCGCATCGACCTGCAGGGGCCAGCGCTCGCCGAGGGTGCTCGTGAGCAGCCGCACCACCTCGCGGAGCACCGCGCTGGCGTCGCGCGACGAGGCCTGCAGCGGATGCCGCCGGGCGAACGCGAGCAACTGACGGCTCAGGCCGCTGCCGTGCTCGATGGCGCGATGCATGTCGTCGAGCATCGCGTGCAGGTCCTGTGGCATCCCGGCGTGGTGTCGCAGCAGTTCGACGTTGGCGAGCAGGACCGTCAGCAGGTTGTTGAAGTCGTGGGCGACGCCGCTCGTGAGTTGCGCGATGGCCTTTTCGGTGTGGGCCTCGGTCTGCCCGACCTCGACCTGGCGGCGATGCGCGCCGATCGCCTTGGCCATCTGCAGGGCGGCGGTGCGCAGGCGGCGATGGCTGTCGGGGCCGACATCGGCCGGCAGAGGCATGGCCTATTCTGCTACCGGACGGCAGGGACCGGCGATAAAATCGGCGCACCCTTCCCGGGCTCCCTCCCAGTGATTCCGACAGAACCCATTGGCAGCATTCCGCGACCCGATGCCCTGATCGCCGCCTCCCGCGCGGTCGAGGACGGCCGGACGCACGTCGACGAGGTCCGGCCCCTGGTCGAGGCCGCTGTGCAGGACACCATCGCGCGCTTCGAGGCCACCGGCTCCCCCGTCATCACCGACGGCGAGCAAGGCAAGTTCCTCGGCTTCTGGACATACCCGGTCCAGGGCAGCGGCAACCTCGGGAGCGACGGCTTCGTGCTGACGTTCGACGCGGGCCACCGGCACGACCGCCGGATGCCCGCCCTGACGCGAGGCCCGCTGCGCTACCAGCGCTACGCGTACGAGTTCCTGGACCTGGCCGCGAGGTTTGCGACACGACCGCTGAAGCAGGCCGTGATCTCGCCCTCCGCCATCAGCCTGCTCTACCCGGCCGAGGACCTGCCGGGGTATCCGCGCGAGGCGTTCATCGACGACCTGCTGCGCGAGCACGTGCGTGAGGTCCGGGGCTGCCTCGCGCGCGGCGCGCACACCGTACAGGTGGACTTCACCGAGGGCCGGTTCGCACTCAAGCTCGACCCGTCGGGGGCGTTGCTGCGTTCCTTCGTCGAGCTGAACAACCTGGCGCTCGAGCAGTTCACGGCGGCCGAGCGGGCGCGCATCGGCGTCCACACCTGCCCCGGTGGCGACCTCGACTCGACCCACAGCGCCGACGTCGACTACGCGCTGCTGATGCCCGCCCTGTTCGAGCTGCAGGCCGGCCGCGTCTTCCTGCAACTGGCCAGCGAGCGCGATCGCCGCGCCGTGCTCGCGTCGGTGCGCGAGAACCTGCGCCCCGGGCAGCAGGTGTACGTGGGCGTGATCGATCACCTCGATCCGGAGGTCGAGACGCCCGAGCAGGTGCGCGACCGCATCCTCGAGGCGGCCGAGTACATCCCGCTCGATCAGCTCGGCACGACCGACGACTGCGGCTTCTCGCCGTTCAGCGACGACAGGTCCACGAGCCGCGACACCGCGTTTGCCAAGATTCGCGCGCGCGTCGAGGGCACCGCCCTGGCCAGCGCCGCCCTCGGCGTCTGAGTGAGTCAGCTGCGCGTGGCGCGCAGTTCACGGACGAGCAGGTAGGTGAGCGGACCGAACGACCCGGCCGCGAGCGTGAGCACGATGAACGGCCAGGGCGACAGCCCCCGCGTCGGCGCATCGCCGTGCATCCAGAAACACGACAGCACCGCCAGGATCACGAGGTCGGCGAAGACCTGCCCCGGGCCCCAGTTCTGGAAGTGTGGCCTGATGATGCCCAGGAAGCCCACGTCCATCAGGGCGATGG
>NZ_JBIINP010000340.1:0-3345 GCF_044337415.1 Luteitalea sp. | reverse complement strand
CGCGCGTCAGGTCGTCGGCGTCGAGCGGGTTCAGGCCGGTGACGCGCGTCATGTTGACGCTCACCTCGTCCGGGTGCGCGCCGCGGAACACGCTGACGATCTCGCGCGGGATGTCCACCTCGCCAGCGGCCTGCGCCGCCTTCCAGGCGTCCCAGAAACCGGCGATCGCGGTGAGCGTGTCGGCCGAGAAGGCGTCCGGCGGCAGGCTCGTGCGCACCTGGTCGGGATGCTCGCGCAACCACGCGGCAGTGCCCTCGAGGTCCACATGGCTCAGCCGGAACATCATCGTCATCGGCTGGACGAGTCCCTCCGCGTTGCCCTGCTCGCAGGGGACGCCGGCCGCGTGCGCCACGAGGGCGTCGGCACTGCAGTCGATGACCCGTCGTGCGAGGAGCTCACGTGGGCCCGAGACCGTCTGCACGCGGACACCAGCGATCCTGGCCCCGTCCATGACGACGTCGAGGAAGGTGGCGTGGAGCAGCAACTGCACGCCGGCCTCCTCGCACATGGCCATCAGCAGCCACTTGTGCATCTCGGGGTCGAACGGCGTGATGGTCGGCACGTAGTCCGAGGCGTCGGGGATGTGGCCCGGTGAGCCGCCCATCGCGACGAGGCGGTCGACGAACTCCTGCGCCAGTCCCCCGGTGACGCGGCCCTCCTCGCCAGCGGTGCCCGCGTGATACGTCATCCACGGGGCGACGAGCGCCGCGGTGGCCGTGCCGCCGAGGAAGCCGTAGCGCTCGACGAGGCGCACGCGCGCGCCGAGCCGCGCGGCCGCGATCGCAGCCGTGCACCCGGCGTTGCCGCCGCCGACGACGAGGACGTCATCCATCGCTCCTCAGTGTAGCCGTCGCGCCCGGCTTCGTGGCCGTGCATCGGTTCGTGGCCGTCGGCTCGTAGCCATCGGTTCGTAGCCATCGGTTCGTAGCCGTCGGCTCGTAGCCATCGGTACGTAGCCGTCGGTACGTAGCCGTCGGACTTGTCCGACGGTCAGTGATCTTCGCGGCAGTCGGCAGTCGGCAGTCGGCAGTCGCCGGCGACAGGCTGCCTTCCTGGACGGGGATCGGTAGGCCTGCAGCCTGCGTCCTGTCGCCCGCCTACCTGCGCGCGGTGGCGATGATGACCACAGGCGCATCGGGGGCCTGGGCGCGCACCTCGACGGAGGCGAGGCCGAGGATCTGGCCCTCGTCGCCGAGGCCCGACAGGTTCACGATGCGCGGTCCTACCAGGAGGTGGACGTCCGGGATGGTGCGCCCGGCGTCGCCGAAGTCGGCAAGCACCTCGAGCAGGGTCCGGAGGTCGCCCTCGAGACCGGCCGCAGACGAGGCGCGCACCGTTGCGTCCTCACGCTGCAGCCGCACGACGCCAGAGCCATCCACCACCCGCAGGCTCGTGGTCGCGCGTCGCCAGGGCGCCCACCAGCCGCCGCCAGGCGCCTCGGCGGTGAAGACGTCGAAGGCGCCGGTGGACGTCACGAGGCGCACCGCGTCGAGTTCCCGCTGCATCGAGCGGGCGGCCGCGGCGGCCCGCGCCGCCGTATCCGTGCGCCTGTCGACGGCGCCGCCACGCCGGAGCTCCGCCGACCCGGCCGCCACCGCGCGCACGAGGTTGCGGCGGGCGTCGACCTCCACCTGGACGTCGATCGTCTCGGCGAGCGCGCCATTGCGGACAGCCGCATCGATCGCCTCCTGCCGCACGCGGAGCACGTCGGCAGGCGTGGGATCGACGATCGTGCGTTCGATGGTGTCGCGCACCATGGCCAGCGCGACGCCGAGCGGCGAGATCACCTCGGCCTGCCGGGCAAGCCGCCACGGCACGCCCATCAGCGCACCCGTGTGCGGCACGAGCGCGGCCGCGCCGCCTCCCCCGCCCACGAGGTCCACGGCCGACGGCGAGAGGCGGTACTCCTCGACGAGGGCGGTGACCTGTGCCACCACCTTGGCGCACGCCCGGTCCAGCACAGCCCTGGCCAGCGTCGCGCCGTCCTGCTGCATCGCCGCGCCGAGCACGGCGAATGCCCGCAACGCCGTCGCTGGGTCCGCCTTCGCGAACGCGTCGCCGGGCACCACGCCCACCGCGTTGGCGGCACACGTGGGCGTGAGCGCGTACCGCGCGCCCCCGGCCACCAGCACCACGTAGTCGGACGGGTCGCCCTCGATCGGCTGCACCCGGCTCACCTCGACCGAACCGTCGAAGGCGCCAGCCGGCGCAAAGCACGCGTACCCGACGCCGGCGATGTGCGCCGACCTCGGACCGACGTCGACGAGCGTCCCGCCCTCTGCACGCACCATGCTGCCGCCGGCGATGGCCAGCGTGCGCACGTCGAGCGTGTTCAGGAACGTGCGGTGGCCGCCAACGCGCGCCGGGCGCATCTGCGGCTGGCCGTCGCGGATCACCGAGATGTCGGCGCTGGTGCCGCCGACCTCGATGAAGATGCCATCGGACACCTGCTCGTGCATCAGCGCGCCGGCGATGCCCGCCGCAGGCCCCGAGAGCATCGTCTGGATCGGCCGCCTGGCGACCTCGTCGACCGTCATCACGCCGCCGTCGGACCGCATGATCATCAGCGGCGCCGTGATGCCCGCCTCAGCGACCGACCGCGCCGTCATCGTCGCCGTCCCGACCATGCGCGGCAGGATCGCGGCGTTGAGGACGGCGGTGCGCGTCCGCGTGCGAAGGCCATAGAGCGACGCCACCTCGTGGCCTGCCGTGGCCCACAAGCCCCGTGCCCGCGCGGCGTCGGCGATCGCCGACTCCACCGACGGATCGTCGACCGCGAAGGGCTCGCTCGCGACCACCACCTCGACGCCGTCGGCCGCGAGCCGATCGAGCGCCGCGCCGATGGCCGCAGACGCGTCGGCCGGGTCGTCGATCGGCGCGAACGCGTGCGTTGCGCGCAGCGCCTTGCCGGGCGCCAGGGGCACGGGAGGCACGCGCGTGTCGATCCGGGCCTTCCAGCGCTCGCCTCGGCGTCCTGCGCCGACGACGCCGACGCGGGCGACGTCGCCCTCGAGCAGCGCGTTGGTCGCCTGCGTGGTCGAGTGCGCGATGAAGACGACGTCTTCGGGTCGCGCCGAGAGCTGCCGGAGCATCTGCTGCAGGCCGTCGATGATGCCGCGCGCAACGCCCTCGGCCGCGTGGTGCGTGGTCGGCACCTTGAGCTGCGCCACGAGCGTGAACGTGTCGGCATCCACCGCGACGACGTCGGTGAACGTGCCGCCGACATCGATGCCGATACGCAGCCGGCTCACGCCCGCCTCCCCGCTCGGCACACCCGCTGCACTGCCGACCGCCATCGACTGCCGACCGCCGACTGCCGACTGCCGCGGTTCACAGGAACCACCA
>NZ_JBIINP010000338.1:0-3367 GCF_044337415.1 Luteitalea sp. | reverse complement strand
GCCGCCTACAGCCGCTCGAGCAGGAACGGCTTGCGGAACGACCGGCGGAGCATGGCGTTCGGTGCCTTGTGACTGGTCACCTGCATGGTGGCCGGGTCGTAGGCCAGCGTCTCGTTGGGGAAGTGCTCGGCGACGCTGCCCAGCAGCACGGCCTCGGTGACCAGCGACGCATAGTCGAAGCCCGCCGAACAGGTCGTGCCCGGTCCCTTGAGCACGGCGTCGAGGAACTCGTGGTAGTGGTTCCGTTCGGCGACGGTCGGCACCGTGCGTCCCGCGAACTTGTCGGCGGGCAACAGCACCGGCGCGCCGATGTGGGGCAGCAGGATCGCGCCCTCCGTGCCCATGATGACCACGCCCGAGCCGGGCAGCTTGCCACCGGCTGCGTCAGCGACGGCCTGCGGCGGTCGCGTGGCGCCGTCGTACCACCAGAAGTCGAGCGTGCTGCCGGCCGTGAGCGACGTCCCCGGGAACACGAACTTGATCCGGGCGTCGATGGGCCAGTTGCCGTGCACCGAGCCCGGTCCGTACGAGGTGACCGATGTGGGCAGGTACAGGTTCACGCCGCGGATCGGCGTGCTGAAGATGTGGCACCCCATGTCGCCCAGCGTGCCCGTGCCGAAGCCGACGCGCTTGCGCCAGTTGCCGGGGTGATACACGTCCTTCTTGTACGGACGCTTCTCGCTCACGCCCAGCCAGAAGTCCCAGTTGAGCGACTCGGGCACCGGATCGGCGCCGGCGGGGATGGGGTTCATGTCGCCCCAGGTCTTGTCGCAGAACGTGTGGACCTCGGTGACCTTGCCGATCACGCCGTGCCGGATCATGGCCTCGGTGGCCAGCTGCGTCGGGTGCGAGGAGATCTGGATCCCCATCTGCGACACCAGCTTGCGCTCCCGCGCGGTGGCAGCGAGCAGGCGCGTCTCGTGCACGGTGGTGGCCAGCGGCTTCTGCACGTACACGTGCTTGCCGTACGACATCGCCGCCATCGCGATCGGCGCGTGCATGTGGTCGGGCGTCGAGACGTTCACCGAGTCGAGGCCCTCGTGTTCCTTCACGAGCAGCTCGCGCCAGTCCTGGTAGACCTTGACGTTGGGGAAGAGCTTCTTCACCTGTTCGGTGCGCGCCAGGTCGGCGTCGGCGACGGCGACCAGGTCGAAGGCCGGATGGCTCGAGAAGCTGCGGATGTCGGCCAAGGCCATCCCCGAGGCCCCGAAGCTGGCGTGGCGCACCTTGCGTCCCGCCTGCGCCTGCGCCATCCCGGCGGCCAGGGGGACGGCGGCCGATGCGGCGGCGAGTTCATGCAGGAAGCGGCGGCGACTGACAGGAGACGACATCGGCAACGATCCTCCGGGAGCTGGAGGGCCGCCACGCGCGGCCCAGCGCCATAGTTTACGGTGTCAGCGCCGCAGCGCGGGCGGCGTTTGCAGGCGCCGTCGTCCGGCCGCGGCGGTTGGGCGCCCGGATCTACCTGAGGGGGGTGCGCAGCAGGGGCAGGCCGCAGCACGCCGCAGCGCACAGGTTGGCCACGAGGCTGCCGGCCAGCACGCCGGCCGGCGCGGCCACGGGCGGCAGCCAGCCGAGCGCGTGGCCGAGGTCCAGGCACGCACGCGCCAGGAAGGCGGCGCCCAGCCACGACAGGGCGGCCCGGGGATCCCGGACGAGGGTCATGAGGGCGAGGCCACAGGCCAGCACCGCGCAGGCCATGTCCAGCGCCGCCACCGGCCCGGCGGCCGAGGCACCCATCCCCGCCAGGAACGCCGCCGAGAAGGCGAGCAGCACGGCGGCCGCCTGCGCGAGCCGCAGCTCGGCGACGACCCGATGGGGCGCGTGACCCGGGATGCGGATCGTCTGGATGGTCAGGACGGCGAGCGCGAGGACCAGCGTCGCCGCCCCGGCCAGCAGGGCGCGCGTCGCTTCAGAGGCCATCGCGGAACGTCACGCGGCCGCCCCGCACCGTCACGACCGGGCGCGCCTCGAGGATGCGTGCCGGTGCGACCTGCATGATGTCGTCCGACAGGACCAGCAGGTCGGCCAGCATGCCGGGCCGCAGCGTCCCGAGTTCCTGCTCGAGGTGCGCCGCGTAGGCGGCTCCGGCCGTGAACGCGTGCAGGGCCTCGGCGCGGGACAGTCGCTGATCGGGCAGCCAGCCGTCGGGCGGCTGCCCCTGCCGATCCTGTCGCGTGATCGCCGCGTGGAAGCCGTACATCGGGTTGGGTTCCTCGACCGGGAAGTCCGATCCGTTGGCCAGGCGCGCGCCGGCGCGCTTCAGCGACTGCCACGCATACCCACCGGCGCGGGTCCGCGCCTCGCCGAGGCGACGGGCGGCCCACGGCATGTCCGACGTCGCGTGCGTCGTCTGGATCGACGCGATCACGTCGAGGGCCGCGACGCGCGGGATGTCGCTCGGGCGGAGGATCTGCGCGTGCTCGTTGCGCATGCGCAGCGCACGGCTCCCCGGGACCTCCTGCTGGAGGCGCTCGAACAGGTCGAGCACGGCGGTGTTGGCCCGATCGCCGATCGCGTGGATGCACGGCTGGTATCCGGCCTTCACCGATGCCAGCGCCTGCGCGTGCAGTTGCTCGGGTGAGGTCACGAGCAACCCCCGCGTGGTGGGCTCGTCGCTGTAGGGTTCGTGCAACGCCGCGCCTCGCGAGCCCAGCGCGCCATCGGCCACGAGCTTGACGGCTCGCACGGTGAGCAGGTGCCCGGCATGCCCCAGGACCGGGGCCGGCAGGGCTTCGCCCGCCCGGGGCGGCCGGAGCATCACGTACAGCCGAGTCTTCAAGCGGCCGTCGTCGGCGGCTGAGCGGTACATCGCCGCGTCGGCCCACTCCACCCCGGCGTCGTGCACCATCGTCAGGCCGAGCCGGGCGAGCAGGTCGTCGGCCAACTGGAGACGCTCACGCCGCGTGGCCAGGCTCGGCGCGGGGATACGGCGGGATACCAGTCCCTGCGCCGTGTCGACGAGCACCCCTGTCGGCGCGCCGGCGGCATCGCGGATCACGCGTCCGCCGGGTGGGTCGGCCACCGAGGCATCGACACCCGCGGCGGCGAGGGCTGCGCGATTGACCCAGGCGGCGTGGCCATCGACGCGCGACAGGAACACGGGGTGATCGGGCGCGACCGCGTCGAGCACGGCCGCCGTCGGCCACGCCGTGTCGGCCCAGTCGTTCTGGTCCCAGCCGCGGCCCTGGATCCACTGCCCCTTGGGCAGCGCCGCCGCGCGAGCACGCACCTGCGCCGCGATGGCGGCGGCACTGGTCGTGCCGCGCAGGTCCAGTTCCTGCAGGCTCTGCCCGAGTCCCAGGACGTGGCCGTGCGCGTCGTGCAGGCCGGGGATGACCGCGCGCCCGCCGGCGTCGATCACCGC
>NZ_JBIINP010000139.1:0-10873 GCF_044337415.1 Luteitalea sp. | reverse complement strand
CGCACGAGGCGAAGGAGGAGGGCGGTCGCGTGTGGCTGCGCGTCGGCGGGGGCGCCACGGCCGACACCACGCCCGTGTACACGTTCCGCGTGGTCTCGAACCGCAACGTCGCGACGTTCATCAAGGAGTTGGTGCTCGCTCCGGGAGCGTCAGAGGTAGGGCGCGGTGTCCCACCGCGCCGGAGTGTTGCAGCCTGGCCCGACTACAAGCCGGGGCAGTACATGCAGCTGCACATCCCGGCGTACGGCGAGATCCGGCTGCGCGATGTGACCGTGGACGAGCCGTATGCCTCGGTGTGGCGCGCGCATCACCTGTTCGACCTGTCGGCCAGCAACGGGCTGGAACTTCGGCGGAACTACTCGCTGGCGACCGATCCCGCGTCGCCGATGCAGGAGCTCCGGTTCAACGTCCGCATCGCGATGCCGCCGACGGGGCAGGCGTGCGAAGCGGGTGTGGGGTCGACGTGGGTGTGGCGGCTGCAGCCGGGAGACACGGTGCAGGCGTCGGGCCCCTACGGCGACTTCCTGATCCGCGACACGGAGCGTCCGCGCGTGTACGTGGGCGGCGGCGCGGGGATGGCGCCCATCCGCTCGCACATCACGCACCTGCTCGAGACGCGTGGCCACGCCGGGCCGGTCACGTTCTGGTACGGTGCGCGCTCGCGGCAGGAGGTGTTCTACGAGCAGGACTTCCGCGCCCTCGAGGCACGCTTCCCGAACTTCCGGTTCCACGTCGCGCTGTCGGCGCCGCTGCCCGACGATGGGTGGACGGGCCCGACGGGGATGATCCACGACGTGCTGCGGCGTGAGCATCTCTCGCGCGAGGCCACGCCCTCGGTGGCCGACTTCTTCCTGTGCGGCCCGCCGCCGATGGTGCACGCGACGCGCGACATGCTGCAGCACGAGTTCGGCGTCGAGGCTGGCGACATCGTTTCGGACGAGTACTGAACAATTCAGAATTCAGAATTCATAGTCAACAGTTCAGCCGCAGCCGCAGCTCACGAGCGCACACGGCATGTGAGCGCTGAACGACGAAGAGGCAGGACCGCGTGGTGCGTGATCCTGCCTCTCGTTGTTCACTCGGCGCGGGCCGTCCAGGGCCGCGTGAGTCCGTCTACTGCGGGGTGTACCAGATCGGCGACGTGTACGCGCGCTCGGTCACGGTCATGCGCGTGCCCGGGAGCGGCTTGATGCCGAAGCGCTTGGCGTCGTAGGCCGTCCACCGCGGCGTCGGGATCTCCAGCACGCGGGCGTAGTAGAAGGCGCGCTGCGCCGGGTCGAAGGAGGGGTCCTTCCACACGGTGATCAGCTCCGGCACGCCGATGGTGTTGGTCCACGTCGCGTTGGCGATGTCCACCGTGCTGCCGATCGACGGCAGCTTGCCGTCGGCGCCCGCCTTGCGGTCGCCGCCCCAGGCCACGTCGAAGACGCGCTCGTGGAGCTCGCCCTTCGCGTCGATCCAGCCCTTCACGATCTGGATGCGATCGAGGTTGGCGCCGATCGGGTCACGGAGCGCCGCGACCAGGAAGCTCGGCGCCTTGCCGGCCGGCGCCTTCGACAGGTCGCCGCCCATCGGCACGCCCTTGCCGTAGCCGACGATGGCGGGGTTGCGCGTCGCGGCGTCGCCGGCCTCGAAGTCGAAGCTGCCGAAGAAGCGCACCACCATGCGCGTCCCCGTCGTCGCGTAGGTCTCGCGCCGCTGCATGGCGTCGAAGATGGCCTCGCGCGTGTTCTCCCTGGCCCACACGGCGGCGTACCCGGCCGCCGCGACCTCCCAGTCCATGATCGTCACGCCCGACTTCGGGTCCTTGACGAATGCCTTGGACAGGCGCTCCGGGCTCGGCTCCTGCGGCGCGGTCTTGCCGAAGAAGTTGTCTTCCTCGATGGCCATCAGGCCCGTGTGGGCATCGGTGCTGCCGATCATGCCGAACTTGTAGGGGTTCGAGCCGAGGGTCTGCTCGAGCTTCAGGCCGTGCTTGAGCGCCGAACGCGCGTACTCGAACTCGAGCATCGCCTTGGTCTTCGGCACGCTGCCATCGAGGTTGCCCTTGTCCCACTTCTCGTGGTCGGCGAACTCGTCGTTGGGCGAGAGGAACGGGTGCGTCTCGCCGTCGCCCTTGGTCTGCGTGACCTCGTACAGCCGCTCCCAGCGCATCCGCGTGTCGGCGTAGGCGCGATCCACGGGCTTGCCGAACGTCTCGAGCACCGGGAACATGATGCCGTTGCTCAGGTTGCCGTTGTGGGCGATGGCCAGCGCGGTGCCGCCCGTCTTGTCCTCGTACATCTGCAGCCACTTCCACAGGTCGGACGGGTCGTCGCTGCCGAGCGGCCGCACGGTGGTGAACGGCTCCACCTGGCTGGCGCGGCTGGCGCCATCACGCAGGATGACGTTGCGGTGGAGGTTGTTGGCACCGGTGTTCGACGTCCACTCGAAGCCGATGAACGCCGTGAACATGCCCGGGCTGTTGTTCTCCTCGGCGGCCTTGATGGCCTCGGCCCACGCGCTCCGGTACGGCTTGGTCCCGGGCACGGGCATGATCGCCTTCGAGATGGTGCCGGTGCCGAAGTTGCGGATGATGTCGAGCGCCGCCTCGGCGCCCTGGCCCGAGTGGATCATCTCGTTCCACTTGCGGCCCTGCGGGTCGCCCATGATGCTCGGGTCGCCGTTGTTGATCAGCGTGAAGAACCCGAAGCCATCGGAGTGGTCGGCCACGACCATGAAGTCGAGCGGGCGCGACAACTTGACCGGCTGGCCCGAGTTGGACAGCATCTCCTCGCCGCGCGCGAAGCGGAACGCCTCGCGGGGCGTGAGCCGCGCGCCGAACGCCCCGGCGTCCATGGAGAACGCCGTGTGCATGTGCGTGTCGCCGAACAGCGGCCGCATCGGGTACTGGCGGCCGGCGTAGGGCGAGTAGGGGGCCTTGGCCGCGAACAGCTTCTCGACCTGGGCCTTCTCGGGCACACCGGCGTCCTGCTTCTGCCCCGACTGGGCGAGCAGGCCGGTGGTGACGGCCACCGTGGCGGTCAATGCGACCGCGGCGATGCGGGGCGCGGTGATCCACGTACGACCACGTGGGGTGTGAGTCTCGGGAGTCGACGAACGCTGTGTCATGAATGCTCCTGCACGAGGCCGCGCAACGGCGAGGAACTCCCGGCGCCGCGGCGGTGTAACGAGATCCTGTGGGCTGAGGTCGGGCCGCTCAACGCGCGAGCGGACGGTGGCCCGAGTTGGTGATCACGACCTGGATCTTCTTGGCCGGGGCGTCGAGGGTGGTCTGCGCCGCGTAGACGGCGCCGTCAGGCAGCGTCGTCATCTTCACCGCGAGCGACACCGCGTCCTCGGGCGAGTCCAAGTAGCTCGCGACCGACACGCCGAGCAGACGGCTGGCCGCCGGGTCGAGGTCCACGATCAGGCTGTCGCCGGCCTTCTGGTACTGCGGCAGCGTGAGGCGCATGGAGCCTCCCGGCTGCGGGCTCATCGACAGCCGGCCGGCGTCCTTCACCTTCTGGATGGCCGCCGGGTCGGGCGGCACATAGCCGTGGACGAGGGCCGCGGCGCGCTGCATGTACTCGGCGTACTCGTCCTTCTTGTTCTCGATGATCTGCTGCTTCAAGCGCCCGCCGCGACGACCACCTGGCGCCGGTGCCGCTGCCGCCGGGGCCGATTCCAGCGGAATCTTCTGCAGCGTGCCGTCCGCGCCGTAGTAGCACCGGTTCTGCTTGCGCGACTTCGGCTCGCCCTTGAGGCTGACGACGGTCGTCTCGACCCACTCGTACTGGCGAAGCGCCTTGGCGCCAGTCGCCAGGTTCTGCTTCAGGGCAGCGACGGGGTCGGTCGCTGCGGCAGCCGGCTGGGCGGCGGGAGGCGACTGTGCGAATGCGAGGCCTTCCGCGGATGCGAGGAGCGAGAGGGCCAGGGCGGTGCGGACGAAGGCGATGGGCATGCGGGAAGCTCGAGGGAACGCGGGGGGAACCATGGAAACACGACCGCCAGGCTCACCGCGCCCGTCACGGCTCGCTCCGAGCCTGCCGGGATCACGGGGCGCTGACATGGTCGAACGGTGTGGCACGACCTACCATTCTATGGGACCGCTCTGGCGATTCCACCCGAAAATCGCGGGAGTAGGCGGCACGGGCCTCAGTGAGGCGCCGTCGTGCCACAGCGCCTCGGCCCTGGGCCGTGGAAACCCGAAGTCGCCGGGCAGGGATTCCCGCACGTCATGTCGTGGGGCCCGGTGGGCGTGAAGTCCTTTTCCTCAGAAGACCCTCTTGATGCGGATGTTGATGGCGTTGTCGGATGTCGAGAAGTCGTCCTCGATGGTGTTGCGCGATCGGGTCCAGATGTACAGCACCTCGTAGCGCCACTGAAAGCTCCGGCGCACACCCAAGCCGAGGCGGATCCGCTGCCGGTTGGCGAAGCGCTCCTCCTGATCGGACAGCGGCATGAACCACTCCCAGTCGGCCAGGAGGTAGCGCGTGCGGTCGGTGCTCATGCTGTCGTGGTTGAGCGGCACCTGGAACTCCAGGCGGTTGCGGACGCGGACGTTGGAGTCCGAGCCGCTGGCCGTTCCGCCGTAGAAGAAGTTCCGCGACTCGACGCGCAGCAGGTTGCGGACCACCAGCCGGCGGCCGGGCGTGCGCTCGTTGAACTTGTGGACCTTGCGCGAGAACAGGTGGAACCGGACGCCGAGGCGAGGGGTGACCTCCGTGGTGGTCACATCGTCGGTCTGCAGGGTCCGGCCAACCGTGGTGTCGACGACGATGTCGTACCAGCCCCGGGGCGAGAACTCCACGTTCGGGGTGACGTCGATGTTGCGCCAGTCCGCGGTGTCTTCGGTCGCGGCGACCAGGGCCTTCGGCTCGAGGTCGAGCTCATAGGCCAGGCGCTGGCTCTTGACCCAGTTGAAGGTCAGGTTCCCCCACACCTGGAGGTTCGTCGTCTGGGCCCCGACAGAGGCGGGCAGGCTCCACAGCACGCAGGCCGCAAGCCAGGTCGCGACCCGGCGACGCGGGGGGCGGCAAGCGAGTCGGCTCATCAGTACGCATCATGGCATGACGAGCGGTGCAGGAGTCGCCTGCCGGCGAGCGGGGGCTCGCCGGCCCCCGCCTGATCCGTCCGTGTCTACCTCAACGGACCGCCACGGTGGTGAACACGTCCACCGAGGCCGGCGACGACAGCGTGAACGTCTGCGCGACCTGCGCCGGGATCTCCGCAGCGTCGACCTTGCCGCTGGCGGCTGCGGCGCCGCCCACGCCCGCGCCGATCGCGGCGCCCCAGGCGGCACCCTCGCCGCCGTGGGCGATGGCGCCGATCGCCGCACCGAGGGCCACGCCGCCGACGAGCTTCTTCGCGCCACTCGACGCGTCACCGCTGGCGGTGAGCGGGGCCGCCGCCACCGGCACGTACTGCTCGCCGACCTGCAGATCGGTGAGGGCCACCGTGACCGACGCCTTGCCCTTCATCTTGCTGCCCGTGTTCACGGCCGTGACCGTCCCGTACACGTGCGCGCCGCGTCCGGCGACCAGGCGCCCGCCGACGGCGAGATCCTGATCGAGGAAGCCCTGCCAGTGCATGTTCACGGTGGCCGTCTTCGAGCTGATGTCGCTGGCGAAGCGCACCACGAGCACCGTGCCCGCGGGAATCGTCATGCGTTCCTCGACGCTGCGCACCGTCGGGGCAGGCGCTGCCGCCGAGGACGCCGCCGGGGCCGGCGAGGATTGGGACTGCGTCGACGGCGATGCGGGCGTCGGGGGCGGGTCCACCTGCACGTAGAGTTCCTTGCCGTCGGGCGACAGATACGGCACGAACCATGCGCCGCCGGCCTTGAAGTACATCGTGTTCAGCTCGACGACCTCGAACTCCGCGGGCAAGGCGGCAACCATCACGAGGCCGACGGGTGCGGTCACCGTGACGAACCGCTCCTGGCCGTTCTCGAGCGTGCGCCGGTAGAACGTGTTGGCGCTGATGAAGTAGGTCGTGCCGCCGACCGTGACGGGCACGCGGTGCACCGGCAGCGTGGTCAGCGTCGCGCCGACCGGTGCTGGCACGGCCTGGTAGGCGACCTGGCCACTGCTCGTCGTGGTCTGCTTGCTGTAGGTGCCGTCCTTGGCCACCAGGTACGAGATGCCGGCCACCAGCAGGATGATGGCGCCCACGGGCGGCGTGTCGTAGTACGCGTGGTACGGCACCGGCACGGGGTAGTAGAAGGGCACGCCGTGATGCATGTACGGGCGGTAGTACGCGCCGCCATACGCGTAGTAGGGCCGTCCGTGGTACGTCGTGGTGCGGTAGCCGGACGGAAGCGTGCGCGTCACGCGGCCGCCGTACGGGCCCGCGACGGCGGTGTTCCAGCCGCCGTACGGGGTACGGCCCGCCGCGACGTTGTAGTTGCCGTTGTACTTGGTGTTCACCGAGCCCGCGACGACGGGGCGTCCGGTGACCGTGCGGCCCGCAGCGCCATCGAACGACGCCTCGCGACCCGTGCTCGTGTGCGCGCTCCCCTCGATGTCGAGGTAGCCGTTCTCGCGCTCGACCTCGCGGTCGCGAGACACGGACTCACCCCACCGGTTCGTGGTGGTGGACGAGCGGTCGACCTCGCGTTCCTCCACGTTCACGTCACGACTGACCGACTTGGAGGCGCCGCTGTCGGTCTGCACCGACTTGTCGACCTGGAAGCCCTCGCCGGTCTGGCTCACCGTGCGCGAGCCGGAGGCGTTCTGGCCCTGGCGCGTCGTCGTGGCCGAGCCGGGCGACGTGGATCTCGTCGTCGTGCCGCGCGAGTGGGCGCCCGTGGACGACACGCTCCCGCGGGAGGGTCTGCGGCGCTGCGCGAGCAACTCGGCGGTGGTGCTGCCGAGGAGGAGCGGCAGGATCAGGGTCCAGGCAATGAGGCGCTTCATCGCGTGCCTCCCGAGTTCGTGGAGGGGGTCGTGGAGGGGGGCGTGGATGGGGACGTGGTGCGCGGCGCGAAGGCCTCGACGTCGACGCGCGTCGCCCCCTGCGGAGGCGTGAACGCGAACAGGCTGTCGGGCAGGCGCGGCGACAGGTTCCAGCTGGTGATGGTCACGCTGTACTGCGGGACCTCGTCCTCGGTCTTGTAGGTGATCACGAGCTTGCGGGGCAGCGGCTGCGGCCCCGCGTCGATCCAGATCTGCCAGTCGATGGTGGCCTGCTCGAACGCGAGGTGATGACAGGGCACGCCGGCGGCGTCGTGCAGGCCGACGTACACGCCTCGTTGCACCTGTCCCATCATCCGCGCGTAGGGGTCGCCGTACAGGAAGTCCGCGACGGGGATCTCGGTGCCGGTCCGCTCCCGCAACCAGTCGAGCGCGCCATCGACGGACGCGGGTACGTCGCCCGACGCCCACACGAGCTGCTCCTTGTCGAGCGCCGCGAACGTCTTGCCGTCGTACCAGAAGGAACGGTTCATCGCATCGCCGCTGGCGTCGCCGACGAGGCGGTCGGGGCGACGGAGCGCCACATGTCGCCTGTTGCTCACCTGCCGACGAGGACTCTGGGCCGGGACATCGTCCCAGAGCTCCTCGGCTTCGAAGGCAAAGGCCGGCGCCTTGGCCAGGTGGGCGCTCATGCGCCGCATCAGGTCGTCGACGCGCGGGTCCACGAGCCGCGAGGCCGGCGCGAGCTCCGCCTCGATCGGCGGGGGCGGCGGTTCGGCGGCGGCCGACGCGGGGGACGACGATCGGGAACACCCCGAAGCCAGGGCGGCGGCCAGCAACAGCACCGCGGGCGTCACTGCGGCGTGGCACGGCAGGTGACGACCGGGGGACGACGGTCGATGGGTCATCGGGATACCTCGTCCTGTGTCATCGCTCGCCGGAGGACGGCGACGTACGCGAGGCCCAGGCACTCATCGACACGTCAGGTGCAGGACCAGTGCCAACACGTGCGCGTGGATGGACGAGGGGAATGCGCGCGATGTGCGAAGTCGTCGCGTGCAGCTGAGGCGCATGTTCGTGGAGTCTCGGAGAACCTCCATCGGAGTGGAGGTCCTCCAAGGAGACGAGCACGACCGCTGTCGCGCATCACGCAATGCGTTGGTGTCGCGTGTGGTACGACCTGTGCTTCTGCACTGGCAGGCGTCACTGCGCGCGGTAGCCCTGGCTCGATGCAGGCGTTGCCGTGGCCCTCGATCCGGAGTCACTGCTCATGCGTATCCTCACGTTGCCCGTGATGGCCTCGGCGCTTGCCGTCGCCTCGATCCTTCCCGTGGTCCAGATGCACGCGCAGCCCGGCGCCTCCGCGCACACCGCGGTGTCGCCGGAGGACCCGCTGCGCTTCCGCGCCTTCGGCATCAACATGCAGGGCGGCCGCACCGGGACGATCGACATCGCCATCGAGCGCTGGAGCAGCGACGAGGAGCGCGCCCTGCTGCTCGACAAGGTGGCTGGCACGACCCAGAAGCGATCCGACCAGGACAAGTTGGTGCAGAGCCTGCAGGCCATCAAGCCGCGCGCCGGGTACATGAACACGCCCGGGAGTCTCGGGTGGGACATCAAGTACGCCCGCGAGAACCGGATGGCGGACGGCACGCGGCAGATCGTGGTCGTCACCGACAAGCCCGTGAGCTTCTTCGCCGCGCGCAACTCCACGCGGTCGATGGACTACCCGTTCACGCTGATCGAGATCCGGTTCGCGCCGGGCAGCCACACGGGCGAAGGCAAGCTGCTGGCGCAGACGTCGATCTCGGCCAGGGACAACCAGCTCCAGCTGGAGTTGTATGGCCAGGAAGCGACGCGGCTCACGCAGGTGACGCAGCAGAAGCAGAAGGGCCAGCCGTAGGGGCCGGCCTATCGCAGTTCGCGGACCTTCAGGTTGCGGAACCAGACCACCGTGTCGTGGTCCTGCAGCAGGATCGGCGTGCGGATCTTGTCTGCATAGCCCTTGACGTCCTTGAACTTGCTCGTGGCGACGCCTGCGGCGGCCTCGGCGCTCGTGAGGTCGTAGCGCAGCACCAGCGTGCCGTTGAGCCAGTGCTCGACGATGGTGCCCTTGACGACGAGGCGCGAGGTGTTCCACTCGCCGACCGGGCGGGCCGCCTTCTTCTGGGCAGGGATGCAGTCGTACCACGCACCGGTCTTCTGTCGCTCGTTCAGCGCCATCACGACGTAGTTGTCGTCGTCGATGGTCTGGTACTCGTGGCCGATGGCGCCGCCCTCGTTGCCGCGCGCCTCGTCGACGAAGTACTTGATGCCGCTGTTGCCGCGATACGACAGCCGCCAGTCCCATGCGAACTCGAAGTCGCCGAAGGTGGCGGTGGTGATGATGTCGCCGCCCTTCGTGCCGAGCCCCTTGATGGTGCCGTCCTCGACCACCCAGCCTTGCGCCGGGAAGGCCGGCTTGGCGAAGCCCTTCCAGCCGTCGGTCGTCCTGCCGTCGAACAGCAGGCGCCACCCGGCCTTCGTCTCGGCGGCCGTGAGCACGTTCTGGGCGGGTGCCTTCGGGGCCCGCTCGTCGACCTGCGCAGCGATGCGGCGCCAGGTGGCGATGTTGGCCGCGAGGTTCTCGCGCGTGTCGCCGGGCACGTTGTACGCCTGCAGGCCGATCGGGCCGCGGTAGCCGGCGGCCTGCAGCGTCTGCAGGTACCCGACCATGTCGAAGTCGCCCTGGTCGAGGCGCGTGATGTAGTTCTTGCCGGCGAGGTCGACGCCGTTGATGCTGACGCGCGTGGCCTTCGAGGCGACAGCCTTCACGGCGGCGTCGAGGTTGCCGCCGACGTTGCTCATGTACTCGTGGCAGAGGTTGATGCTGGCGCCGAGGTTGCTCCGGTTGGCCTTGCCGACGATGCGCGCGGAGTCGAGCGCGTGCTCGACGTAGAAGTTCGCGTGCCCGTAGAGCGCCACCTGCACGCCAGAGCTCTTCGCGAGGTCTGTCACGCGCTGCACCACCGCGACGGCCTTCGACTCATCGTCGGCGCTCGCCACCTTCGGCTTCTGCACGGTGATCCAGAGCGTGGTCGGCGTGCCCTTCATCAGCCTGATGGCCTCGGGCAACCGCGGGTCGAACGCCTCGGGACGATCGATGTAGGTGTGGA
This sequence comes from Luteitalea sp., assembly GCF_044337415.1. GTDB lineage: Bacteria > Acidobacteriota > Vicinamibacteria > Vicinamibacterales > Vicinamibacteraceae > Luteitalea. The sequence goes on along the minus strand of NZ_JBIINP010000139.1, from coordinate 822 downwards.
CGTAGAGCCCGTAGATCTTGAGGCCCGCGGCGCCGAACGCCTTCTGCCAGGCGGCGAGGTCCTCGGGTGTCGTGTAGTTGTAGCTGATGCCGTCGTAGCCGAGTTCCTTGAGCGTCTGCGCCTGCTGGGTCGGCGTCCACGAACCCCGGCCGACGCCGTTGTCGAAGACGAAGAATTCCGGCCGCGCGGCCTCGGCGTGCGTCCACGCCAGCAGCATCAGGAGCGCGAGCAGGAATGACCGCCGGGCGAGTCCGGCGGCTACGGACAGACGGCCACGGCTGGTCGCCGCACTGCCGACTGCCGACCGCCGCCTGCCGTTCCCGACCCCGTTCACTTCGTCCCCCAATCGGTGCGGCCCGCCGGGGCCTCGAGGTGGCGGTTCGCTTCCTCGTCGTTGGTGAAGCGCTCGCGGGCGGGATCCCACTTCAACAGGGCGCCCTGACGCTTGATGCCGATGTGGGCGAGATGGCAGATCGAGATCGTGCGCTGGCCCACTTCCTCGTCTTCCATGGTCTTGCGACGGCTCCGCACGGACTCGATGAAGTCCACGCGCTCGCTGCGCAGCGGGAAGCGCGTGCCGCCCGAGGGAATGGTCATCGCGAGGATCTTCGGATCGGACGCCTCGTGGTACTCGGGGTGGTCGGCGCTCTTGTCGTAGTTCACGAGCAGCCAGCCCTTGTCGCCCTCGAAGCGGATGCGGGGCTTGTCCATCGTGTAGAACATCTCGACGCCGTTGGCAAAACGGAAGCGGGCATCGAACGTCTCGAGCACGTCCCAGACCGGGTCGGCGTGGTACTTGCCGGTGGCCTGCACCTCGACCGG
>NZ_JBIINP010000337.1:0-3385 GCF_044337415.1 Luteitalea sp. | reverse complement strand
GCCGTCGACCGGGAGGTGCGGCTGCGAGTGGTCGCCGGCGACACGGGTGTGGTGCGCGACGTCGTGGTGCGGCCGATCACGCTCAAGCGCGAGGCCGAGCTGCGCCATCGCGGCTGGGAGCTCGAGCGGCGCCAGCGGGTCGAGGCGGTGTCTGGTGGGCGCGTCGGCTACGTGCACCTGCGCGCGATGACTGCGGCCGACATGGGCGAATGGCAGCGCGCGTTCTATCCCGTCCACGGCCGCGAGGGGCTCGTCATCGACCTGCGGCGCAACACGGGCGGCAACATCGACAGCTGGCTGCTGTCGCGGCTGCTGCGGCAGGCCTGGTTCTACTGGCAGCCGCGCGTCGGCGCGCCGACGGCGAACATGCCGTATGCGTATCGCGGCCACATCGCCGTCATCGTCGACCAGGAGACGGCATCCGATGGCGAGGCGTTCGCGGAAGGCGTGCGGCGGCTCGGGCTCGGCGTGGTGATCGGCACGCGCACGTGGGGCGGCGAGATCTGGGGCTCTGGCAGCAGCGGCCTGCTCGATCGCGGCATCGCCTCCGTGCCAGACACGGGCGTGTTCGGGACTGACGGGACCTGGCTGATCGAAGGCCGGGGCGTGGAGCCGGACCTCGTGGTGGACAACCTCCCACGCGCGACGTGGGAGGGCGACGACGCGCAACTCGACGCGGCCGTCGCCTGGCTGCGCGCACGCATTGCGGCCGCGCCCGTGCCGCCGATCGTGACGCCCACCTATCCCGACAAGCGGGCGCCGAGGGTGACACGACGCACGGCTCGGTAATGCCGCGATGCTGCGGGGCAATGCCGCGATGCTGCGATGCCGAATGCCGCAAGGCCATTCCGTAGCCGTCGCCCTTGATGTCGACGCAGGCAGTCTGTAGCCGTCGGACTTGTCCGACGGTCAGCCGCGCTCCGACCGTTCGTAGCCGTCGGTCATTAGCGACGGCCAGCGCGCTCCGACCGTTCGTAGCCGTCGGACTTGTCCGACGGTCAGTGATCTCCCCGTTCGATCACCCTCTCCCTCGTGATGGACGGCTGCCGGCCCTCTGCCGACTGCCGTCCCTGCACCTCGTCTACAATCCCCCGCATGATCGCCCGGCCCCGCCTCCTCGTCGGCCTCGTCGGTTCGGTGGCCATGTTCCTGAGCAGCCTGCCGCACATGCTGCTCGGATGGCCCGCACAGCGACAGCTTCTCGAGCAAGCGCGCGTCCCGCCCGACACCGTGCTCGGGCTGCAGGTCGGCTGGCAGTTCGGCGGCGTCGCCATCGCCACCTTCGGGCTCATCGCGCTGATCGCGTTCGTGCAGGTGCTGCGCGGTCACCCACCCCACATGCGCGCCACGCGCCTGATCGGCCTGGCCTACACGGCCTTCGGCGTGTGGGCGTGGTTCCTCACCAGCGAGCCGTTCGCCCTCGTCTTCATCGTGCCGGGGCTGATGGTGCTGACGGGAGCGACAGGCAAGGGGTAGCTGCACAAGGGACGAGGGACGAGTACGCACGTCACGAGGGCGGCGAGGGACGAGGGACAAGGCTGCGCAGGGACAAGGGACGAGCGCGACAGACGGGCATCGCAGGAACGCCTTCTCCAAGGGACAAGGGACGAGTACGCCAGTCACCCGGGCGGCGAGGGACAAGGGACCAGGCTGCGCAGGGACAAGGGACGAGCGCGGCACACGGGCATCGCAGGAACGCCTTCTCCAAGAGACAAGGGACGAGTACGCACGTCACCAGGGCGGCGAGGGACAAGGGACCAGGCTGCGCAGGGACAAGGGACGAGCGCGGTACGCGCGCCCCGCAGGAACAGCGTCTCCAATGGACAAGGGACGCGTACGCAAGTCACGAGGGCGGCGAGGGACACGGGACCAGGCCGCCCAGGGACAAGGGACCAGCGCGGCACGCTCAGGGCAAGCAGGCGCTCAGTGTTTGGCGGAGCCCCCTGACCGTCGACCAAGGTCGACGGCTACGAACAGTGAGAGGGCGGTCGACGGCTGCGACAGCGGAGCGTGAGGCCATGGCCGGCTCCGTGTGGGCCGTGTGGTTGTGTGCGAGAGGCACGGGCCGAGCGAAGCGATGGCCCTGTGCATCGATGCACGCTGTGGGTGACGTGTGGCGGTGTGCGAGCCGATCGGGCCGAGCCGTAGGCGATGGCCCCGCGCATCGGTGCACGCTCAAGTCACTACAGGAAACGCGCCCGGAGGGAGTCGAGCACGAGGCGAGGTCGAAGACCGGAGCCGAGTGCCTGACGTGCTCCGGGCGCAGCCAACTCGCGTTGCGAGTTGGCGCGCCCGGAGGGAGTCGAACCCCCGACCTACGGCTTCGAAGGCCGACGCTCTATCCAGCTGAGCTACGGGCGCGCGCGAGACCGCATCGTAGCACGCCGCGGAGTTCACTCGAACCGACGCAGCACTGGGTGTCGACGTGAACGTCGACACCCACGAACGAGCGCGCATGGGCCTTGTCCCTGGTCCCTGCCGTCCTCGTCCCTCGTCCCCCGCAGCCCTTGTGACTCGCGTACTGGTCCCTTGTCACTTGACCAGTTCGACGTCCGGCAGCACCCACGAGCGGTCGAAGTACGGCTGCGTCGGACCGTACAGCCGGAAGTACGTGAACCAGCCCTTGCCGGGCAGGGTCTTGATCCAGTTGCTGGCCGGCTTGCCCTCCGGGGCCGTCGGTCCGAAGTACAGGTCCACCGAGCCGTCGGCGTTCTTCGCGATGGCGTCGCGCGACGAGCGATCCGGCGGCACGCCCGTGTCCACGAAGCAGCGCGTCTCGTTGTCGTACACCGTGAAGGACCAGAACTGCGCCACCGGCGCATTCGCGGGCACGCGGAGGTGGTACTGCTTGCTGCCGTCGAGCCACTGGCCATCGCGGTCCTTCGAGGTCTCGAGATACACCTGGCCGGCGCCCACCGTGCGTCCCATCATGCCCACCGACACGCCCACCGCCTCGTAGAACCACGAGGTGCGTTCATCCAGCTGCGTGTGGTTCGGGGCCTCCTGCGACGTCTCCTTCAGGAAGAGCGACATCTCCCAGTGCTGGCCGGGCCACACCTTGACGCCCTCGAAGCGCTTCTCGTAGCCGATGGCGCGCGCCATCAACTCGCCGACCTGCGCGGCTTCCGTAAGGATCTGCTTCATGCGCGCGTCGGGAGCGAAGGCCTTGCCCTTCTCGATCCCGAGCGTCTGCAGCATGCCGAGGATCATGCGGTCGCGCTCGAGGGCGGGCTCCTCGTTGATGACGCGCGACAAGCCTTCCCAGTACGCCATGCCGCGCGGCTGCTCCCCGGACCACTTCCGCCCGGCGGGCGACACGTGCCGCGTCTGCGGCGGGTTCTCGCGCTGGCTGTACGGGTAGATCCGCAGGGCCGCGATGGTGGCC
>NZ_JBIINP010000336.1:0-3401 GCF_044337415.1 Luteitalea sp. | reverse complement strand
CCCTGACTCTGTGGTGTACTCCCTGAGCCCTGAGCCTGTTCTACACTCCGCCGATGCATCCCCTGAAGGCATGGGCCACGCTGGTGGCCCTGGCGGTGGCGGCCCTCGGCGTCGTCGCGTCGGCGCAGCCGGCGCCAGCACGGCCCAACATCCTGTTTCTGTTCGCCGACGACATGCGGGCCGACACGATCGGCGCGCACGGCAATCCGCGCATCCGCACGCCGACACTCGACGACCTCGCGCGCCGCGGCGTCAGCTTCCGCGAAGCGCACGTGTTCGGCGGCGACAGCGGTGCCGTGTGCGTGGCGAGCCGCGCGATGCTCATGACGGGTCGCACCCTCTTCCACGTGCCGACGTCGACGATGGGCGACGCGCCGCTGCTGCCGGAAGTGCTCGGCAAGGCCGGCTACGCGACCTTCGGCACGGGCAAGTGGCACAACGGCGAGGCCTCGTGGCTGCGCGCCTTCCAGCGCGGGCGCACCGTGATGTTCGGTGGCATGTCCGACCACACGAAGGTGCCGGTGAAGGACCTCGGCCCCGATGGCCGCCTCACCCCGATCCGCATCGCCACCACCTTCTCGAGCGAGCTCTTCGCCGACTCGGTGATCGACTTCCTGCGGTCGTACACCGACCCTGCGCCGTTCTTCGCCTACGTCGCCTTCACCGCGCCGCACGATCCGCGGCAGCCGCCCGCGCCCTTCGCGCAGCCCTACTACGACGCGCTGCCGCCGCTGCCGCCGAACTTCCTGCCGCAGTTCCCCTTCGACAACGGCGGCGTGCGCGGCGCGGAGGGCCAGATGCGCGACGAGAACCTCGCGCCCTGGCCACGCCCCGAGCGGATGGTCCGCGAGCAGATCGCCGAGTACTACGGCATGGTCACGCACCTCGACGGCCAGATCCGCCGCGTGCTCGATGCCCTCGAGGCCACCGGACGCAGTCGCAACACCATCGTCGTGTTCGCCGCCGACAACGGACTGGCCCTCGGCAGCCACGGGCTGCTCGGCAAGCAGAGCGTGTTCGAGCACAGCACCCGCGTGCCGATGATCGTGGTCGGCCCGGGCATCCCGGGCGGGCGTGAAAGCCGCGCACTTGCCTACCTGCACGACCTCTACCCGACGCTCACCGCGCTGGCCGGCGTCGCCGCGCCGGCAGGGCTCGATGGCACGTCGCTGCAGCCGGCCTGGGAGGGCCGTGGCGAGCCGCGTGACTCGCTGTTCACGGTGTACACGAAGACCCAGCGCGCGGTGCGCGACCAGCGCTGGAAGCTCATCGCCTATCCCGCGCTCGGCTACCTGCAGTTGTTCGACCTGCAGGCCGACCCGCACGAGATGACCGACCTGGCCACCACGCCAGCGCATGCCGCGGAGGTGGCGAGACTACAGGGGTTGATGAAGACGTGGCAGGGGCAGATGGGGGACAGCGTGGCGATCCCGACGACCAGCGCGAAGCCGCCGGCCCTCGATCTCACCGGCGCCACGCGCACGCCGGATCAGTGGCAGCCGGAGTGGATTGTGAGGAAGTACTTCCGAGAGTAACGGGAGTCGGCAGTCGGCAGTCGGGAGTCGGGAGTCGGCAGTGCCGGAGTCGGGCGAGGGCGGCGAGGCCCCCACCCGACTGCATGCCGAGCGCGCCGGCGTCTCGGCGATCGTAAGCGGCTGACGATCAACTGGCCGCGTTCGGGGAGGTCGGCGGGGACGCGACCTACTTCTTCGCCTCGCCGGCTCCGATCTTGCGGATGAACACGTTCCGCCAGCGGACCTCGTCGCCGTAGGTCTGCAGCTGGATCGGCCCGCGCTTCGGCATGGGGCCCTCTTGCTCAGCGAACAGTTGGGATTGATCTTCGCGGAGGAAGAAGTTGTGCATTCGCGCGTGGTCAACGACCAGCTTGTCGTTGAGGTAGACGGTCACGATGTCACCAATCATGGTGATCCGGAAGCTGTTCCACTCACCGAACGGCTTGTCCGCCAGCACGAGCGGGTCCTTCCCCTTCGAGCCCTTCTTGTTGTTCCACAACCCGCCGGAGCCCTTGTCCGCCCCGAGCTCCCACTTGCCACCTTCTTTCGTCCAGTCCCAGATCTGCACCTGCGGACAGCCGCGCAGGTAGATGCCCGAGTCCGCCGTCGGCCCGGTCTTGTACTCGACCAGGAGCTCGAAGTCCTCGTAGAACTCGTTCGTGGTCAGGAAGAGCTCCTTGCCATAGCCCACCAGTTCGCCGTTCTCCACGCGCCAGTGCTTCCGGATCTCGATCCGGCTCTGCTCCTGGAGCGCCTTGAACGCCGCGGGGTCGAGCTTCATGTACTCGTCGTAGTGCTTCGTTCCCCAGCCCCACCAGCCGTCGAGGGTCTTGCCATCGAACAACGCCGTGAAGCCCTTGGGCGGCTGATTCTGCTGGGCATGGGCGAGCGGTGTGACACAGAGGATTGCCGCAATCAGTGCGGCTGCGGGTAACAAGCGATGCTGCATCGCGGTCTCCTGACGCTGAGAGGGAAGGCCTGTCGCCAAGCCGCCTGAGACTATAGCTCAGACACCCAGGCGTCGAGCGCCAAGACAGGGTACCGCCGGGCGAAGCCTTGGCCGGCGTGGAGCGCGAGGACGTACTTCCGACAGTGACGGGAGTCGGGAGTCGGCAGGGCCGGCAGTCGGCAGTCGGGAGTCGGCAGTGGCGGAGTCGGGCGAGGGCGGCGAGGCCCCCACCCGACTGGCCGAATCTCGTGCGATCAGGGCTGGACGACGAGGGTGCTGCCAGACGCCGTGCAGTTGTTGGTCTCGTCCGACTCAGCCACCTTCCGGGCGTCGTCGGCACAGGCGAGCACGTAGTACGTGCCAGGCAGCACCGTGATTGGCACGGTCACGGCCTTGCTGCCCGTGGAGGCGGCACCGCCCGCGAGCGCCACCACCGAGCGCGCCCCGGAGAGGACGACGTCGCCGAGCGCCCACGTCGTGTCGAGCGAGAGGTAGAAGCGCGTGGTCGACGCGCCAGCCGGTCCCTGGCCGACGTTGGTCACCGTATCGGACAGCGTCATCTTCTGGCCGAGACGAATCGTGGCGGGCACGCCGCTGACCTGTGACAGGACGAGGTCGGGCTCGGCCACCAGCACGGAGCCTGCCGACGTGGTGCAGTTGTTGGCCTCGTTGCTCTCGCGCACCTTGCTGGCCGCATCGGCGCACGCGATGAGGCGGTAGCTGCCGGTCGACGTGCCGGCGGGCACGGTCACCGTGGCGGACCCGGCCGAGGCTTCGGCGCCGGCGAGGGCGACGACCTTGCGCGAGCCGGTCAGCAGCACGTCGCTGGCGTCCTTCACTCCATCAGTGGACAGGTAGAAGCGCGTCATCGAGGCGCCGGCAAACACGGCGCTGTCGTTCAGCACGGTGTCGCCAGCCGTGAACTTCGCGCCTGGCGC
>NZ_JBIINP010000335.1:0-3406 GCF_044337415.1 Luteitalea sp. | reverse complement strand
TCTTCCTCAACATCTCGAAGCGGGAGCAGAAGAAGCGGTTCATGGATCGCCTCGACAACCCCGACAAGCACTGGAAGTTCGAGATGGGCGACCTGCACGAGCGGGCCTTCTGGGATCAGTACCAGGAAGCGTTCGAGGACACGCTCACGCACACGAGCACCGAGTGGGCGCCCTGGTGGGTCATCCCGTCGGACAACAAGTGGGTGTCGCGCGCCCTCGTATCGGCCATCCTCACCGAGTCGATCCAGGGCCTCGGCCTCAAGCCCCGCAAGATGTCTCCCGCGCAACTCGAAGTGATCGACGAGGGGCGGCGGCAATTGCTCGCGGAGCCCTAGCATGCGGGCGGTGGCGGCCGTCGTGCTGCTCGCGGTCTCGGCGACGCTGGTCGCCCGGCAGGACGACCGGGCCGCCGAGGGCATCGCCCGCCAGCTGGCGCAGTCGTTGGGGTTGACCGAGGCGCAGGTCGCCGCGGTGCGGCGTGGCGAGGACGTCGAGGTCGACGTACGGCCATCGGTCGACCGCGAGATCGCCGTCGCCGGCGCCGTCCGCGTGGCCGCGCCGGCGGCGCGGATGATCGAGGTGATGCGCGACGTCGAGCGCCTCGAGCAGGGAGGGGGCTTCCTCGCCACGCGCCGGATTTCCTCGCCCGCGACGCTCGACGACATGGCAGCGCTGCGGCTGCCGGCGCAGGACGTCGCCGACCTGCGCCGCTGCCGGCCCGGCCGCTGCGAGGTCAAGCTGGGCGACGGCGCGTTCTCGGCACTGGCCGCCATCGACTGGCGAGGGCCAGACGCGGAGGCCGAGGTGCAGGCGCTGGCGCGGCGGATGGCGGTGGAGTACGTCGAGCGGTACCGCGCCGGCGGCAACCAGGCACTCGCGATCTACCAGGATGCGGAGCGGCCGACCTATGTCGCCCACGAGCTCGAGGACATGGTGCGGCGGTCTGCCGTGCTCTCCGGGGCGCTGCCCGAGGTGTCGGCGTACCTGCTGTCCTACCCCCGGACGCGCCCGCCAGGGGCCGACGACTTCTTCTACTGGTCCATCGCGCAATTCGGGCTCAAGCCCGTGGTGCGCATCAACCACGTGGTGAGCCATCCGGCCAGCCGCCCCGATGGCCTCCAGGGCGTGGTCACCGTCAAGCAGCTCTACGCCAGCCACTACTTCCACGCGGCGCTCGAGGTGCGGGCCCTGGTGGACGACCCGGAGCGCCCGGGGGCGGGGCATTACCTGATGGTGCTGAACCTGGCCAGGTCCGACGGCCTCACCGGCCTGATGGGCGGGATCGTGAAGAAGAAGGCCAGGGAGGGCGCCCGCAAGGGCCTGCAGGCGGCGCTGCGCGGGATGAAGGCGCGCGCCGAAGGGCGTTGAGGCATCAAGGGCACAGGGCTCAAGGCTCAGGGCTCAGAAAGCATTCCGAGAACTGAATCCTGAGCCCTGAACCCGGTACCCGGTACCCGGTACCCGACCCTGCTACCGCTCCAGCGCCGGGTCGCGCGTCGGCGTGGTGCGCTGGACGCCGACGAGCGTCCAGCCCGAGGCGTCGCGACGGAAGTGGAGGCGCACCGGCTGCTGCCAGGCGGGGTAGGTGGTGCTGGTGCAGGTGAGCTCGACCTGCACGAAGCTGCCGGGCGTCGAGCCGAGGCCGGCGGGCGCCTGGAGTCGGGCCTCGGCCTGGCTCGACGACTCGCCGAACGGCGTGGCGGTGCCGGTGGCGTTGTCGAAGCGGGCCCAGCGCGCCGTGTATCCCGTCGTCGTGTTGGGGAGGACGCGGCTGCGCGTCGCCTCGTTGACGAACGTGAGCGAGCCGCCGGCGTCGAGCGCGAAGTCGGCCAGCGGCGCGATGGCCGCGTAGTAGGCCTGCCCGATGCGGTCGCGGCGCTGCATCAGCACCGCCGCGAGTTCGTTGGCCGCCGCCGGGTCGCTGAGCCGGCCCACCTTGACCAGCTCGCGAATCATGTCGTCGGAGAACGCCATGACGCGCCGCGCGGCCCAGAACGTGTCGTCGGCGCGGGCATTGCGGATGGCGGTCGTCGGCACGCGCGGCACCCACGCCTCCGGGACGAACGCCTCGGCGCTGAAGCGGCCGATCTCCGGGTACTCGTTGTAGGGCACCGTCTGCCACGGCTTGATGGGCAGGCCGAAGAGGAAGCGCTTGAGCGTGAGGTCCTTCTCGAAGAGGTACTCGTAGCCCTCGTCCCACTCGCGCGGGCCGAGCGCCCCGGTGCCGAACGTCGAGCCGACGTCCTGCAGGTAGTGGCGGACGATCTTGCGGCCGTTCTCGCGCGTCTCGAGCACGTCGAGCGTGTTGCCGGCCTTCATGTCGACCAGGTTGGTCCACGCGCCGAACACCTTCAGCGCGCGCAGCACGCGGCGGTGCTCGTGCGGGATCGTGTCGTTCGGGTCGTCAGGGCGGGTGCCGGTGTACTTGAAGCCGCCGAGCGGCTTGCCGTCCACGCCGCGGCTGGCGAGCATGCGGTAGCTGCCATCGGCGTCCTTCGCCGCGTTGTCGAGCACGCGCTGGAGGTCGGCCTTGTCGAGCCTGCGCGTCTTGCCCGACGGCGTCTCGACGAGGGCCTTCTCGCCGATGTCGAGGTCGTCGAGCTTCAGCCGACCGAGGTGGTACTCGACCTGCCAGTACCCGAGGGCCCAGAACAGCCGGTTGGCGATCATCGACGCCGCGCTGGCCGCCCCGGGGTACTTCGTGGCGTCGAACTGCACGAACCACAGCACGTTCTTGCTGTCGCGCAGCACGAACCCCGGGCTCACGCCCGCGGGCTTGGCGCGCACCACCGTGAAGCGGCCCGGGGCCGGCCCGTCGTGCGTCACCGGGCCACGCGCGAGCGCGTCGGCGGTGAGCGTCGTGCCCGGCACCCGGTTGGTGAACCACTCGGAGTCGGGCACCTCGTCGGCCGTGTTGACGTCCATCGCGCGCACGTCGCGCAGGTCGCCGGGCCGGGCGAAGAGGTTGAGAGCCAGGTCGTACGAGAGCGGGATGTCCCACTCGGCCACGCCCGAGGCGTCCTGCGACGAGGGCTCGCGGCGGATCGGGTCGTCGGGGAAGTAGGTCGGCCCGGCGGCGCGCGTGCCGAGCGCAGCGCTGGAGGCGACCAGGGCGAGCAGGGCCGCGACGCGGGCGCGGCGGCGGAGCAGCGAAGGGGTCGTCATCGGCATCCTCCTCAGAACGGGGCCGACGTGGAGAAGACGAAGCGGAGGCCTTCGTCGCCCTTGGCCAGGTCGAGGCGCAGCACGGTGGCGCCGGGGGTGTGAAAGCGGATGCCGACGCCGTAGTTGGTCTTGAGGTCGCGCCAGGCGAGTTTGTCGAACTCCGCGGCAACGGTGCCGGCGTCGAAGAACAGGGCCATGTCGATGCCGAGGCGGTTGGGGAACCAGCGCAGTTCGGCGCTGC
>NZ_JBIINP010000126.1:0-12269 GCF_044337415.1 Luteitalea sp. | reverse complement strand
AAGGACCCGCTGGTCAAGTTCATCGAGACGCAGGTCGGCCCGCTCGACATGATCGCGATGATGTACCCGCTGGATCCGTTGCGGGCGGTGAGCTTCACCCGCAACAAGAAGGCCGTGATCCAGCAGATCCTGAGCTGGCAAGGCCGCAAGTACCAGTACATCCCGCCGCGCAACATGTTCGAGGAGCAGTACGCCAACTACCCCACGCAGATCGTCGAGAGGATCCGCAACCAGGTGAGCCTCTCGGCGCTGCGCGGGCTGATGACGCGCCTCGGCGGCATGCGCGAGGGGCGCAAGACGGTCATCGTGGTGAGCGAGGGCTACACCGACTTCGTGCCGCCGCAGTTGCGTGGCAACAACGCGCAGACCGGCATGGTCGGGCGCGGGACCACGGCGATGACCGGCGACTCGTCGGTGGACCCGATGGGCGCGATGGCGCTCGACCGCGAGCGCTTCTTCGGCGACATGGACATCCGCATGCTGATGCGCGACGTCACCACCGACGCCAACCGCAACAACGTGTCGTTGTACATGCTGGACCCGCGCGGCCTGGCCGGCTTCGAGTTCGACATCAACGAGGGCGTGGGCCTGCAGGTCGACGCTGCGGCGCTTCGCCAGACGCAGGATTCGCTGCGCGTGATGGCCGACGAGACCGACGGGCGCGCCATCATCAACCGGAACGACCTCGGCGGCGGGCTCGCGCAGATGATGCGCGACGCCAGCGCCTACTACCTGCTCGGCTACTCCTCGTCGGCGGCGCCCACCGACGGGCGGTTCCACCAGATCAAGGTGCGGGTGAAGCGGCCCGGCATCGAGGTGCGCGCCAGGCGCGGGTACTGGGCGCTGAAGCCCGACGAGGCCGCCACGGCCATGGCCGCGCCACGCCCGGGTCCCCCGCCTGACGTGCAGGGCGCCCTGTCGGAGATCGACAAGGTCGCGCGGGCGCGCAACGTCCGCACGTGGGTGGGCTATGCGCCGGACCCGAGCGGCAAGACCCGCGTGCTGTTCTCGTGGGAACCCGTCACGGCCGGGCCCGGTGTGCCTGCGCCGGTCGGCGAACCGGTGTCGCAGGTCACGGTGATGGCCGTCAACGAGAAGGACGGCCCGGTGTACCGCGGCAAGGTGCCCACCGCGCCGTCCACGGCGGTGCCGTCGCCGGGGGGCGGGCAAACGTCCTTCCTCGTGGCGCCGGGCGCCGCGCAGATGAAGGTGCAGCTCGAAGGCGGCTCCGGGGCCCTGCTCGGGTCCGACATGCTCGAACTCGCCGTGCCCGACTTCAGCAAGGAACCGCTCGTGGTGGGCACACCCGCCCTGTTCCGCGCCCGCACGGCCCGCGACCTGCAGGCCCTCGCCGCGGCGGCCACGGCGCAGCCGACGGCCGCGCGCGTCTTCAGCCGGACCGAGAAGTTGCTGCTGCGGGTGCACGTGACCGGTGGCGATCCGGCGATCAGGCTGATGAGCCGCACGGGCGATGGCATGAGCGCCCTCGTGGTGCGGGCGGCGCCGTCGGGCAGTCCGTTCACGCACGAGGCGGAGGTACCGCTGGCCAGCCTGCCGGCCGGCGATTTCCTCATCGAGGTGAAGGCCGGCCAGGGCGACGACGCGCCGCGCAAGATCACGGGCGTCAAGGTGACCGGATGACGACGCTGGCCGGCAAGGACGGCACCGTCGCCGCGTCCGCGACGACGACGGCCGAGCCCGCTCGCGACTTCACCTCGGTGAGCGGACGCGAGGTCGCGCCGGTGTATGGCCCGGCCGACGATGCGGGCCGTGACCATGCGCGCGACGTCGCGACACCGGGCGCGTACCCGTACACCCGCGGCATCCATGCGTCCGGGTACCGGGGCAAGCTCTGGACGATGCGGCAGTTCGCGGGGTTCGGCACGGCAGCCGACACGAACGAGCGCTACAAGGCGCTCCTCGCCGCCGGCGGCACCGGCCTCAGCGTGGCCTTCGACCTGCCGACCCTGATGGGGCGCGATCCGGACCATCCGCTCTCGCTCGGCGAGGTCGGCAAGTGCGGCGTGAGCGTGGTGACGCTTGCCGACATGGAGGCGCTCTTCGAGGGCATCGACCTCGGCACGGTGAGCACGTCGATGACGATCAACTCGCCGGCGCCGATGCTGCTGGCGATGTACCTGGTCGTGGCGGAGCGGCAGGGCGTGCCGTGGTCCCGGCTGAACGGCACGCTCCAGAACGACATCCTCAAGGAGTTCATCGCGCAGAAGGAGTACATCTATCCGCCGCGGCCCTCCATGCGGCTGATCGTCGACACCTTCCGCTTCTGTGGCGCGCACGTGCCGCGCTGGAACCCCATCTCGGTGAGCGGGTATCACATCCGCGAGGCCGGGGCGACGGCGGCGCAGGAACTCGCGTTCACCCTGCGCGACGGCATCGAGTACGTCCAGTGGGGCGTCGACGCGGGGCTCGACGTGGACGCCTTCGTGCCCCGGATGTCGTTCTTCTTCAACGCGCACAACGACTTCTTCGAGGAGATCGCCAAGTACCGCGCGGCACGGCGGATCTGGGCGCGGGTGATGCGGGACCGCTTCGGTGCCCGCAGCGAGAAGTCCTGGCAGCTGCGGTTCCACACGCAGACGGCCGGCGTGTCGCTCACGGCGCAGCAGCCGTACAACAACGTGGTGCGGACGGCGATCCAGGCGCTGGCGGGCGTGCTCGGCGGTACCAACTCGCTGCACACCAACTCGCTCGACGAGGCGCTGGCGCTGCCGACCACCGAGTCGGCGACGCTGGCGCTGCGCACCCAGCAGATCCTCGCCTACGAGAGCGGCGTGGCCAACGTCGTCGATCCGCTCGGTGGGTCCTGGTACGTGGAGAAGCTGACCGACGAGTTGGAGGCCGAGGCGCTGGCGACCTTCGATCGCATCGACCGGATGGGCGGCATGGTCGCCGCCATCGAGGCCGGCTACCCGCAGCGCGAGATCGCCGAGAGCGCCTACCGGTTCCAGCAGGCGGTCGAGACGGGGCGCAAGGTGGTCGTCGGGGTCAACGCGTTCGTGGCCGACCAGGAAGCGCCGCTGGAGATTCTGTACATCGACGACTCGGTGGCCGAGACGCAACTGGCGCAGCTGGCGCGAATCAAGGCGTCGCGCGACGCGGCGGCGGTGGCCACGTCGCTGGCATCGTTGCGCGCGGCGGCCCGCGGCGACGGCCCGTTGATGGAACCGCTGCTCGACGCCGTCCGCGCCTACGCGACCGTGGGGGAGATGTGCGACGCGCTGCGCGAGGTGTGGGGGGAGTACACCGAGCGCGCTGAATTCTGAGCGCTCCTCGGGAATGCCGCGATGCTGCGATGCCGGAATGCCGAAGATGAAGGGCGAAGTGGGAAGTGCGAAGGCCGAAGGGCAACGGGCGAGCGCGGCGGCCAAGGACCAGCCCCCAGCGCCCAGCCCCGAGTGAATCATGACTGACCGCCCGATCCGTGTGGTGATTGCCAAGCCCGGGCTCGACGGCCACGATCGCGGCGCGAAGGTGATTGCGCGTGCGCTCCGTGACGCCGGGATGGAAGTGATCTACACGGGGCTGCGCCAGACGCCCGAGCAGATCGCGTCTGCCGCCTTGCAGGAAGACGCCGACGTGATCGGACTGTCGATCCTGTCTGGCGCGCACATGCACGTGTGCACGCGGCTCATGGCGCTGCTCGCGGCCGAGGGCATGGACGACGTGCTCGTGCTGGTGGGCGGGATCATCCCCGACCAGGACATCGCGCGCCTCCGCGACATCGGCATCGAGGGCGTGTTCCTGCCGGGGACGTCCATGCAGGCCATCGTCGACTTCATCAGCGCGCGCGTGCGGCGCGATCAGCCGTTGCTGCCCTGACCGTCGCCCAAGGGCGACGGAGAACCGCCCTCAGTTGGTGGCGGCGGCCTGTCGGCCGACCTTCTCGACCGGGTTCCTGATGGCGGGAACGGTCTTCAGGTAGGCGAACATCGCGCCGAGATCCTCGCGCGTCATGCCCGAATAGGACTGCCACGGCATCGGCGTGTTGAAGTCCTTGGCTGCCACCGGCACGTGGGCCGAGCCGTCCTGGTAGGCCTTGAACCGCTCGATGAACTGTTCCTCGCTCCACGCGCCGAGACCCGTCGCCGCATCCGACGTCAGGTTGGCCGACCGGGCGATGAGGCCGTTGGGGAGCGGGAACTCCTGGCCTCCGGCGAGCCGCTTGTCGGCGATCGGCGCCTTCTGGGCGTCGGTCGGCGTGTGGCAGTCGGCGCAGGCGGCGATGTTCACCAGGTACTGCCCGTAGGCGACGCGGTCGGACGGATCCGGGCGGGCGACGTTGGCCGTCGCCGGCGTCGGCATCGTGCGCACGACGAGCGGCAGCGGGAAGTGGAGGCGGCGGTCGGCGAGTTGCTGGGACCGGGGCGCCATCGTGCGCAGGTAGGCCACGATCGCCAGGGCGTCCTCGCGCGCCATGTGCTTGCCGTACGACGTGTAGGGCATCAGGGGGAACAGCGGCGTGCCGTCGCGCGACACGCCCTCGGTGAACGCCCGCACGATCTCGCCGTCGCTCCACGAGGCGAGCGCCGCCGGCGTGATGTTGCGCGCCACGAGCTTGCCCGGGAACCCCACGGCCTCGTCCCACACCTCGCCGCCAGCCCCGTAGGTGTCCGGCTTCAGCGGACCGGCGTACCGCGTCCAGTCGCGCTGGCTGTGGCAGTCGGTGCACACCGCCACGTGGTCGGCCAGGTACTTGCCGCGCGCGATCCGCTCGGGCGTGGCCTCGGCCGTGAGGGTGGGCGCGGCGCCGACCTTCGGGTAGGCGAGCAGCAGGTACGAGTAGCCTCCTGCGGCAATCACGACCAGGCAGACGGCCAGCACACCGACGATCTTGAGCACGAGACGCATGGCTTCGCTCCGGGGCTGCCACTTCAGGCGTAGCCCGACACCTACAGAACGTTCGAGAGGGTGGGTGCCGAACACGGGGCCCGGCTGGGCGCGTCCCGACCCGGGACGCGCCCCGTCAATCGACGAGAGCCGGGGCGCCGGAGTTCCACCCGTGCTTGACGGCTGCTCACCCGGGTGACTACGCTCAGCCCCATGAGCTACACGCTGTTGCTGGCCGATGACAGTGTCACGGTCCAGCGCGTGATCGAGCTGACCTTCGCCGACGAGGGCTTCAAGGTCGTCTCGTTCAGCGACGGCGACGAGGTGGTGGGCTACCTCGGGGCGGGCAACAAGCCCGACGTCATCCTGGCCGACACGACCATGCCCGCCCGCGACGGGTACGACGTGGCCACGTGGGTGCGGGGGCAGGCGTCGTTGGCGCAGGTGCCCGTCGTGCTCATGACCGGGGCCTTCGAGCCCATCGACGATCGGCGCGCCGAGGCCTGCCAGGCCGACGCCGTCCTGGTGAAGCCGTTCGAGCCGCAGCAGGTCGTCTCGCTGGTCAAGCGCCTGCTGGGCGGGGAACGTGGCGAGTCACTGGGCGAGTTCGCGCCGCCGCGCGCCGGCGCTGCTGCGCCGGTCACCGAGGGCGCCGCGGCCACGCTCGCGCCCGGGGTGGACACCTACGCGTCGCGGCTGGACCAGCACCTGGCCGCCCGCCAGGGCCGAGCTGGCCTTGCCCGCGTCGAGCTCCCGGCCGATGCCCCGGCCGTCGCCCCAGCGCCAGCCGCCGAGGCGCCGGAGGTGGCCGCGATGCCGCCTTCCGGGGCCGTCGCTGCTCCCTCGCTCGCCAGCGCCTTCTCCGCCATCCTCGCCGAGGAGCGCGGGGAAGGGCCTGCGGTGGTCGGTCCGCCCGCCTCGGCGGCCACGGCTGCGGCCGCCGGCGCCGGCGTGGTCACCGACGCCTTCATCGAGGAGGTCGCGAGCCGCGTCGTGGCGCGCCTCACCGACAAGGTGCTGCGCGAGGAAGTGACGCGCCGCGTGCTCGACGTCGCCGAACGGCTGATCGCCGAGGAAATCGCGCGGATCAAGGCCGGCACGCGCTGACCCGTCCGGGCGCCGACCCTCGCCCCCTTGCGGAGGGCGGGGGCACCCCCTACGATCGTGCGGTGATGTCCGAGGCGTCGTCCCCGTCCTACCGCGTTCCAGAGAAGCCGGCCCTCGAGGGCCTCGAAGCCAAGTGGCAACCCCGGTGGGAGGCTGACGCCGTCTACCGGTTCGACCGGACGCGTCCCCGCGACCAGGTCTACGCCATCGACACACCGCCCCCCACCGTGAGCGGGTCGCTGCACGTGGGGCACGTCTTCTCCTACACCCACACCGACGTCATCGCACGCTTCAAGCGCATGCGCGGCTTCGCCGTGTGTTACCCGATGGGCTGGGACGACAACGGCCTGCCCACCGAGCGGCGGGTGCAGAACTACTACGGCGTCCGGTGCGATCCGTCGCTGCCGTACGACCCGGCCTTCGAGCCGCCAGCCACGCCGGCCAAGCAGCCGATCTCGGTGTCGCGCCCGAACTTCATCGAGCTCTGCACGCGCCTCACCGAAGAGGACGAGAAGGCCTTCGAGCACCTCTGGAAGTACCTCGGCCTGTCGGTCGACTGGTCGATGACCTACGCGACCATCGGCAAGCGCGCGCAGAAGATCTCGCAGCTCGCGTTCCTGCGCCTGCTCGAGAAGGGGCAGGCCTACCAGCTCGAGGCGCCCACGCTCTGGGACGTCGACTTCCGCACGGCCGTGGCCCAGGCGGAACTCGAGGACCGCGAGATGCCCGGCGCGTACCACAAGATCCGCTTCGCCCGCGCCGACGGGCAGGGCGTCGTCGAGATCGACACGACGCGCCCCGAGCTGATCCCGGCCTGCGTCGCGCTCGTCGCCCATCCTGACGACGCGCGCTACCAGCCCCTGTTCGGTACGGACGTCATCTCGCCGCTGTTCGGCGTGAAGGTGCCGATCCGCCCGCATCACCTCGCCGATCCCGAGAAGGGCACCGGCATCGCGATGATCTGCACGTTCGGCGACCTCACCGACGTGATCTGGTGGCGCGAGCTGAACCTCCCGGTGCGCTCGATCATCGAGGCCAACGGCACGCTGCGGCCGATCACGTTCGGCAGCGAGCAGTGGCCGTCGGTGGACGTCGCGCGCGCCGAGGCGGCCTACGCGCCGCTGGTCGGCCGTGGCGCCTCTCAGGCGCGGACGCGCCTCGTCGAGTTGCTCAAGGAGTCGGGCGATCTCGTCGGCGAGCCGCGCCCCATCACGCACGCCGTGAAGTTCTTCGAGAAGGGCGACCGCCCGCTGGAGATCGTCACGAGCCGGCAGTGGTTCATCCGCACGATGCCGCACCGCGAGGCGCTCATCGCACGCGGTCGCGAGCTCGAGTGGCACCCGTCGTACATGCGCGCCCGCTTCGAGAACTGGGTCGAGGGCCTCAACGGCGACTGGTGCGTGTCGCGCCAGCGCTTCTTCGGGGTCCCGTTCCCGGTGTGGTACCCGATCGGCGCCGACGGCGCGGTGCGCTACGACCAGCCGATCCTCCCCGCCGAGGCACAGTTGCCGATGGATCCGTCCACGGACGTGCCGGCGGGCTACGACGCGGCGCAACGCGGCGCGCCCGGCGGCTTCGTCGGCGACCCCGACGTGATGGACACGTGGGCGACCTCGTCGCTGACACCGCAGATCGTCGGGCAGTGGGGCGACGACGACGACTTCTTCGGCCGCGTGTTCCCGCTCGACCTGCGTCCGCAGGCGCACGACATCATCCGCACGTGGCTGTTCTCGACGGTGCTGCGCGCGCACCTCGGGCACGACGCCCTGCCGTGGAAGCACGCCGCGATCTCGGGCTGGGTGCTCGATCCGGATCGCAAGAAGATGTCCAAGTCGAAGGGCAACGTCGTGACGCCGATGGGCCTGCTCGAGGAGCACGGCTCCGACGCGGTGCGCTATTGGGCCGCGAGTGGGCGGCCGGGCGCCGACACGGCCTTCGACACCGGCCAGATGCGCGTCGGGCGTCGCCTCGCCATGAAGCTGCTCAACGCGGCGAAGTTCGCGCTGGCCCGCACCGAACCGACCGGCGCCATCACCGCGCCCGTCGATCGTGGCCTGCTCACGCGCCTGGCGGCGCTGGTCGGCGAGGCCACCCAGGATCTCGAGGACTACAACTACACGCGCGCCCTCGAGCGCGCCGAGCAGTTCTTCTGGGACTTCTGCGACAACTACCTCGAGCTCGTGAAGGCACGGCGGTACGGCGACCTGGGCGTCGACGGGCAGGCCTCGGCCAACGCGGCCATGCTCGTGGTGCTCGACACGCTGCTGCGGCTCTTCGCGCCGTTCCTGCCCTACGTCACCGAGGAAGTGTGGTCGTGGTGGAAGGACGGCTCGGTGCACCACGCCGCCTGGCCCACGGCCGAGGGCGTGCTCGCCAACATCGGCGGCGCGGGCGACTCGGCCGGCGAGGAGGCACTCGCGATGGCGTCGTGGGCGCTCGGTGAGATCCGCCGGACCAAGTCTGAGGCCAAGAAGCCGCTGCGCACGCCCGTCGTCGACTTCCACCTGTCTGCCTCCGCGGCCGACCTCGTGTCGTTCGAGGCGGCGCGTGCGGACGTGGCCGCGTCGGGCTTCGTGCAACAGGTCCGCACCAGCGAGGGCGAGGCGCGGACCGCCACCGTCGAGCTCGGTGAGCTCGAGCCGAACCCCAAGGAGGTCGGCGCGTGACGACGCCACTCGTGCCCCTGGACCGCGCCCTCTATCGCGAACTGGTGCGTCGCGCGCTGGCCGAGGATCTCGGCTGGGGCGACGCCACCACCGAGGGCACGATCGAGGAGCACCAGCGCGGCCACGGCCGCCTGCTGGCCAAGCAGGCATGCGTGATCGCGGGCCTCGACGTTGCCGAGGAAGCCTTCCTCCAGCTCGACCCGTCATCGACCCTGGTGCGCCACCACGACGACGGTGCGTGGTGCCCGGCCGGCACGCTCGTCGCGGAAGTGACGGGGCGGGCGCGTGCCCTGCTGACGGCCGAGCGCACGGCGCTCAACTTCATGCAGCGGATGTCCGGCATCGCCACGGTGACGCGCCGCTACGTCGAGGCCACGGCCGGCACGTCGCTGGTCATCCTGGACACACGCAAGACGACGCCGACGCTCCGCGTGCTCGAGAAGTACGCGGTCCGGGCCGGCGGTGGCACCAACCACCGCTTCGCCCTCGACGACGGCATCCTGATCAAGGACAACCACGTCGCGCTGGCGGGCGGCGTGGCGACGGCTCTCGAGCGGATGCGCAGCGCCGGGCTCGACATGAGCATCGAGGTCGAGGTTCGCACGCTCGACGAACTCGACGTCGCGTTGGCCGCCGGCGCGACGCGCATCCTCGCCGACAACATGGACCTGGCGACCCTCTCCGAGACGGTGCGCCGCGCCCGGGGCCGCGCGCAGATCGAGGTGTCGGGTGGCGTCACCCTCGAGCGCATCCCCGAGATCGCGGCCACCGGGGCCGACTTCGTGTCCATCGGGGCCCTGACGCACTCGGCGCCCGCCGTCGACCTCAGCTTCAAGATCGCCCCCGCGCCGTGAGTGCGGCCCTCGACGCCTGGCTGGCGGCCGTGCGCGCCGGCGCGGCGCGCGCGCAGGCCGGCGCCTTCGCGCATCACGTCTCGGTGCGCGCGACCACCGGGTCCACCAACGATGAAGTCGCCCGCGCCGCCGTCGAGGGCGCTCCCGAAGGCTACACGGTGATTGCCGCGGAGCAGACGGCCGGCCGGGGCCGTCGCGGCGCGTCGTGGCATTCGCCGGCCGCCCACGGCCTGTACGTCTCCACGCTCCTGCGCCCGGATCGCTGGTCGGCCCTCGCCGGCGAGCAGGGCGCCGCCGCGTCGTCGCTGGTCACGCTGATGGCGGGCGTGGCCGTCGCCGAGGCCGTGCGCGAGGCGTGCGGCGCGGCCGTCGAACTGAAGTGGCCCAACGACGTCATGGTACGAAGCCGCCGGCAGTCGGCAGTCGACAATCGGCAGGCTGGCCTTCCTTCGGCCCAGCCAGGCTGGCGGAAGCTCGCGGGCATCCTCGCCGAAGGGGCGAGTGACGGTGGCGTGCTCCGTACCGTGGTGGTCGGGGTCGGCATCAACGTGCTTCGGTCGGACGCGCCGCCCGATGTGGCGGCGCGGATGATCACGCTGGAAGATCTCGCGCCTGCGTCGTGCGAGCCGCTCGCGCTGGTCAGCGCGGTCGTTGCGGCGCTGCTGGAGCGGATGCACACGGGCGTCGGTGCTCTCGCGGCCGGCGACCTCGTCCGCGTGCGGGAGTCGTGGCTGGCGCTGGCGCCCAGTGTCGACGGCACACCGGTCCGCTGGCATCATCACGGGGTGACTCACAGTGGACGCGCCCGTGGCATCGATCAGTCTGGGGCGCTCCGCGTACAGGTGGCGGCCGCTGCCGAGATGCTCGTCCACGGCGGCGAGGTGGAGTGGCTGCTGGAAGGCGTCGGCGCGTGAGCGCACACGACACGCCGGTCGCGGCAGAGGGCCCGCGCGAAGAGGCCACCGACATCGGCGCCTACTGTCGCGCCGTCGAGGCGCACCTGTGCCGCGTCAACGGCGGCCACCTGGTCCGCATCGTCGGTCCGGCCTTCGAATTGGTGGCGAACTGGGCTCGCGATGGGGTGCCGCTGCGGGTCGCGACCCACGGCATCGACCGCACCATCGCTCGCCTCACGGCACGGGGGCCGCGTCGGCGTCCCGTGAGAGTCGAGTTCTGCGAAGCCGACGTGCGTGACGCGTTCGACCAGTGGCGTCGCGCCGTGGGCGTGCGTGCCGCTGCCGTCGCGGTCACGCCCGAGGGCACGACGGCGGGACCCGAGGCGGCAGCCGCTCGCGGCCGGTCGCTGCCCAAGCACCTGGAGCGCGTGCTCATGCGCTTGTCGTCGGTGGCGGCCGGCAGCGACATGCCGACAGGCCTGCGAGAGGCCGTGGCGACGGCCATCGCGGACGTCGACGCGCGGCTGGATGGCGCCCGAGGTGCGCGGGCCGAGGCGCGCGCCACCCTGCTCGCCGACCTGCTGGCCATCGAGACGGCACTCACCGGCGCGGCCCTCGCGGCCTTGCCGGACGCCGCGCGAGCGACGGTCGACGCGCAGGTGACGCGCGAACTCGCCGCCTACCGCGCGCAGTTGCCGCCCGAGGCGTATCGTGAGGCCGAGGCGGCGCTGCGGGGCGACCTCGTGCGGAAGCACTTCGCCCTGCCACAGGTGCGTGTCGATGGCTGATCCGACTCTCCACGATGTCGACCTCGAGAAGCCCGTCGCCGGGGGACGCTCCCTGGCGCGGCTCGACGGTCGCGTGATCCTCGTGAGCGGGGGCATCCCCGGCGAGCGCGTCCGCATCGTCGTGGAACGGACGGGGAAGGGCGTGGCGTTCGGTCGCGTCGTCGACGTGCTCGAGGCGTCCCCTGATCGCGTGGTGCCGGCCATCGACGCCCGCTGCGGCGGGCTGGTGTTCGCGCACGTCGCCCCCGAACGGCAAGGCCTCCTGAAGCAGGCGATCGTGACCGACGCGCTCGAGCGCATCGGCCGGTTGCGTGACCTGCCGCCCATCGAGGTGGTCGGGTCGCCCTCGACCGGGTGGCGACTGCGCGCCCGGCTGCACGTGCAGGGAGGGCGCGTCGGCTTCTTCCTGGAGGGGACGCACACGCTGTGCGATGCGGGGGCCACCGGCCAACTGGCGCCCGGCGTGCTCGCCCTGGCCGAGGACGTGGTGGCTCGGCTCCGCCCCGAACTCGTGCCCAGCGTCGAGGCCGTGCTCGTGGCCCAGTCGGTGGCCGGCGATCAACAGGCGGCGCATCTCGAACTGGCCCGGCCATTGCCGCGCCGTCGCGAACTGTGGGTCGAGGGGCCACCGTCCGGCTGCACGGGTGTGAGCGCCGCGCTCGCGTCGTCGCGCCATCCGACGACCCTGGTCGGCGACCCGTACGTGCGCGACCCGTGGGCGGCGCTCGGCGTGACCGGGGGCGAGGCGGGGATCACGCGTCACGCCGCGGCGTTCTTCCAGGGCAACCGCGTGCTCCTGCCACAGCTCCTGGCGCGGGTGCTTGCGGCGGCGACCGAGGCGCGCGAGGTGATCGACCTCTACGCCGGTGTCGGCCTGTTCGGCCTGGCGGCGGCCTGCACGTTCCCGCAGGCATCGGTGACGTGCGTCGAGGGGGATCCGATCAGCGCCGAGGACCTGGTGGCCAACGCGGCGCCTTTCGGTGGGCGTGTCCGTGCGGTGCGGGGCGATGTCGAGGGGCTCGTGCGCAGCCAGTCCGCACACCTGGCGGATGCCTGCGTGATCGTCGATCCGCCCCGCACGGGCCTGTCGCCGGTGGCGCTGTCGGCGAT
>NZ_JBIINP010000333.1:0-3415 GCF_044337415.1 Luteitalea sp. | reverse complement strand
ACCACGCCTTCGGGCACGGGCGCGCCGATGGCGATGGCCGTGCCGCGCGGGGCAGGGGCACCGGGAGCCTGGGTCGTGAGGAACTCGTTGCGCGGGCGTAGCCCCGTCTCGCCCAGCGGGCGGCCCTCGCGGTGCCACGGCCATCGGCCGCTCGCCAGGTTGGCCATCGAGCGGTTGGGCGTGGCGAAGGATCGGTAGATCGCGCGCAGCGGCCTGTAGCGTGTCCTGCGTTCCAGCCACACGAGGAAGTGCTGGTCGATGGCGTCTTCCGCGATGATCATCGCGAATCCGCCGAGCGGCGTCGTCACATAGTCGGTCCAGCCCGTCGTCGCGGGGTCGAGGCCGACGTTGCCGATCGAGGCTTCGCTGTAGGGGCCGATCTCGAACTGCGTGCTGTAGGCCGCGCTCCAGGCCAGGGCGCGGGCACGGCTGGTCCAGTAGCGCTTCGACAGGCCAAGCTTCACCTGCTCCGCGCCGGGGTCGTTGTTGATCCAGACCCAGCCCGACGTCGCGCCCTGCGAGGGGTGACCGAGGTAGTTCACCACCCAGCCGTCACCGTCGCCCCAGGTCTGGGGCATGCGGATCGAGTTGGCGTAGTCCTTGAGGAAGGGGCCGCCGAGTTCGCGCCGGGTCTTTTCCTGGAAGCCGATCCGGATGGCGTGCTGCATCGTCAGCAGGCGGAAGGAGTCGGCCACCGCGCCCATGACGTTCGCCCCGCGCCGGGGCGCGGCCGTGAACTGGTCACGGGATGGCTGGGCTCCCTCCATGTGGTCGGCCAGCGCTTCTACCAGCGTGCTCGTCGTCTCCTGAGCGTGGACCTCCCCCGAAGCCACGACGCACGACACGACGAGCGACGCAAGCCACGCCAACCACCGTCCATGGCTCGACCCAACCATCCCGCCCTGAGAATCCGTCATGGCAGCAAAAGCTGTACAGCTAGCTTTTGGGCTGTGGCGGCCCGCATCGTGTCCCATGGTCGAGCCGCCTCGCCGACACCACCGACGAGAATCCGGCACAATCGCCCCATCCGTGGGGGCGGTCCCGAGGTCTCCACCCACCTCGGCCATGAGGGGCGAATCGACGCCGAATCGCAGCTTCTTGAATGAATTCCTCAGCATCGTGCCGTCAGTCTGGCGTCACGCGTGCCGTGGCGCGACCGTCGCTGCGGTCGCGTCCGTCTTGCGCGAGAACCTGCGCCCATCCTTGCAACTCCGTGTCGCACAGGCGTCATGCGTCGACATCCGTTCTTGCCGTTCGTCCTTGCCGTCGCCGCGTGGGTGGCCACGCCAGGCCCCGCGCCGTGCGCATCGCCTGACGAGGCGAGCTACGCCAGGTTCCCCACGTTGTCAGACGATGGGGTCCTGTTCACGGCGGAGGGAGACGTCTGGCGCGTACCGCTGCGCGGCGGCGATGCCGTCAAGGTGACCAGCATGCCCGGCGAGGAATCGCACCCCGCCGTGTCGCCCGACGGCACGCGGGTGGCGTACTCGGCGACCGTCGACGGGCCTACTGAAGTGTACGTCATGGACCTGCAGTCCGGTGCGGTGCCCCGGCGACTGACGTACGAGGGCGAGCAGGCGCTGGTCGTCGGCTGGACGGCCGACGGCGACGTGCTGTACGCGACGCGCCGGTACGCGGCGCTGCCCGGCGTGCAGTTGAGGCGCATCGACCCGGAGTCCCGGGCCGCGGCACCCGTGCCCCTGGCGCTGGCCAGCGACGGCGAGTGGGACGCTGGCGGGACGCTCTACTTCACGCGCTTCGGCAGCCTCGGCAGCTTCACCAAGCGCTACCAGGGCGGCGGCGCGCAGGCCATCTGGCGCCTGCGGCCGGGCGATGCCGAGGCGATGCCCCTCACGGCAGACCACGCCGGTACCAGCCGCACCCCCATGCCGTGGCGCGGACGGATCTACTTCGTCTCCGATCGCGACGGCACGATGAACCTGTGGTCGATGCGCCCGGATGGCGACGACCGCCGGCAGCACACGCACCACGTCGACTTCGACGTGCTCGCGCCCTCGCTCCGCAACGGTCGGATCGTGTACCAGCTCGGCGCCGACCTGCGCATCCTCGACGTGACCAACGGCGAGGACGTGCTGGTGCCGACGCGCCTGCCGGGGCCGCGCGCACGCGACCGGGCGCGCACGGTCGCGACGCCGACCGAGTGGATCTCGTCCTCGCATCTGTCCCCGACGGGCGACCGCCTGGTGATCACGGCGCGCGGACAGGTGTTCACGGCGCCGGTGAAGAAGGGCCGCGTGACACCCGTGGCGCGCGAGCCTGGCGTGCGCTACCGGGATGCGCGGCTCCTGCCCGATGGCCGCACGTTCATCGCGGCCGCCGACCGAGGCACTGAAATCGAGGTCTGGACCTGGACCAGCACCACGACGGCCGCGACGCCTGCGTTCAGCCCGGTGACGCGCGAGGGCACCTCCACACGGCTCGACGTCACTCCGTCGCCCGACGGCCGCTTCGTCGCCCATCAGGACGCCGACCAGCAGTTGTGGGTGCACGAGATCGGCAGCGGGGCCGCGCGCCTGGTGGCGGCCAGCCGCCTCGGGCCGTTCAGCGACCTGCGGTGGTCGGCCGACGGCCGCTGGCTCGCGTACGTGATGCCTGGCGACACCGGCATGAGCCGCATCTGGATCTACGGCGTCGCCGACGGGCGCGCGCATGCGGTGACCACCGATCGGTTCGACAGCCACAGTCCCGCCTGGAGTCCCGACGGCGCGTGGCTCTACTTCCTCTCCGAGCGGACCTTCGACAGCCTGGTCTCGTCGCCCTGGGGGCCGCGCCAGCCCGAGCCGTTCTTCGACAGGCAGACACGCGTGTACCAGCTGGCGCTCCGCCGCGACGCGCGATCGCGCTTCGCGACGCGCGAGGAACGGGCCTCGCCGCCGCGTGCCCCGCTGGCCGCGACCGCCTCCGCCGAGGGGCGCATCGATGTCGACGGCCTGGCCGCCCGCGTGTCCGATGTCCCGCTCGTGCCGGGCAACTACGCCAGCCTCGAGACCGACGGGCAGCGCCTGTACTTCCTCTCGTGGGAGGCCGGCGCGAGCGGACGCAAGGCGCTGCGCATGCTCTCGATCGACGACCGCCGCGCGCTCGAGACGCTGGCGACCGGCGTCGACCGCTTCGAGTTGTCGCTCGACCGATCGACGCTGCTCGTGGTGAAGGGCGACGACCACTGCGTGATCGCGGCCGACGGCGCGCTGCCCGCCGACCTGTCGCGGGCGGCCGTGTCGCTGGCCGACTGGGCGCTCACCGTCGACCCGCGTGCCGAGTGGCGGCAGATCTTCGTGGACGCGTGGCGGCAGCAGCGCGATGGGTTCTACGACCGGCAGATGCACGGCGTGGACTGGGCCGCCATGCGTGCGCGGTACGAGCCGCTCGTCGAGCGCGTCACCGACCGCGCCGA
>NZ_JBIINP010000334.1:0-3415 GCF_044337415.1 Luteitalea sp. | reverse complement strand
TCGTTAAGCGTTAAGCGTTATGGTCATCGGCTGCCTTGCCCACCTCGCCGTCGTCGCAGGACTGACGGTCGGCCTCGAGCGCGCCTTCGGTTCGAACGTCGACGAGCTGTTCCGCCCGTGGGCGTCGCTGCTGGCGTCGACCCTGCTCGTGCTCGGCGTGTCGAACTTCCTGCAGCTCGCGCGCGGCTACGGCCAGGGCGATGGCTCGCGGGCCTCCATCCTCGCGCGCGCCGCGACCGGTGAACCGCCGGCCGAGGGTGGCCCCATGGTGGTGACCGGCATGGCGCGGCCGGACAGTGGGACGCCACTCACCTCTCCGCTCACGGGAACGCCGTGCGTCGCCTACGAGTACCGCCTGTATCGTCGTCACAAGCTGTCGTTCGGTGAGCAACGAGGCACCACCGTGATGTGGCTCGGCCTGGCGACGCAGCCCTTCGCCGTCGATGCGGGCGGACGCTCGGTGCGCGTGCTGGCGCAGCCCGACATCGTCGACGTGCAGCGGAACATGACACGGTCACCGGAGCTGCGCGCCAACGCCTCCGCATGGGTCGGGGCCACCGCGTTCCTGCCGTTCTCGGTCACGACCCTGCCGGCCATCTTCTCCGCGATGACGTCGGCGCACGTCGAGCCACAGCCGCGCGGCGTGCGCTTCGACTGGGGACGGGAGGGCACGAGCGCCGATCCTGCCAGGCTGCGGATGGACGAGGGCGTCGTGCCTGTCGGGCAACAGATTTCGGTCGTCGGCCACTGGTCGCCGGAACTGCGCGCCATCGTCCCGGGGCCGGGGGGCCTGGCGGCCACCCGGGTGACCGTGGCGAGCGGCCCCCCGGGGAACCTGTCCTGGAGCGCCACGGCCCTGCCCAGTTCGGTCGCGGCCGTCGCCATCTTCGGCGTCCTGCTGCTCGGCGCCGGCCTGGCGCTGGCGTGGGCCATGCGCGAAGGCCTGCTGGCGGCGATTCCAGCCGCGTTTCGCTAGGGGTAGGGCCGGGTGTCCCACCCGGCCGCTATTCGCAGCGGCGCGGTCGGAGACCGCGCCCTACCTTCCCGTCATTCCGGCCCCGCGGCATCGCAGCATCGCGGCATTTCTACCTCACCACGCTGCCGCCAACGATGGTCACGTCTGACCTGATGTGGCGAATGCGGTCCTCCGGGCAGGCGAGCAGGTCGTCGGACAGGATGGCGACGTCGCCGAGCTTGCCCACTTCAATCGAGCCACGATTCGCCTCGTCGAAGCTCATCGCGGCCGCATCGATCGTCATCATGCGCAGGGCCTCGAGCCGCGTGACGGCCTCCGATGGGCCGAGCACGCGTCCAGACTCCGTGCGGCGCGTCACGGCCGTCGCCATCGTCAGGAACGGATTGAAGGGGTTCATCGCGGTGTCGCGGTCGGCGCCGAACATGTGGTCCGTGTTCAGGGCCACGCGCACGCCGGCGTTGCGCCACGTCTTCACACCGATGAATCGCTCGAGCCGGAGGGCGCCGAGCGCAGCGATCAAGGCGTCCGCGTCCTTGTAGAACCACGCGGGCTGCGTATCGACCAGCACGCCCAGCGCCGCCGTGCGCCTCGCGACCTCCGGTGTCGGGAAGTACGCATGGATCAGCGTGTGCCTGGCATCGGGTCGCGGATGCGCCCGCTGCGCCGCCTCGAACGCGTCGAGCACCACGTCCACGCCCGCATCCCCGGTCACGTGGGCGCTCATCTGCCACCCGCGCGCGTGGCCGGCCGCCATCACCGCGTGAATGACCTCAGGCTGGACCGACAGGAACCCGCGGTAGCGATCCCCCTGCACGCCGTAGAGCGCACGCGACGGCGGGCCGTACGGCTCGCGCATGAACGAGGTGCCGAGCAGGATTCCGCCGTCGACGGTGAGCTTCAGCGGCCCGACCTTCAGCCGGTCGTCGCCCTGCCCCGGCTTCAGCGGCAACGCCTCGATCACGCGGACCGCGTCGGCAGCCTGCATCCCTGCCGGCAGCATCAGCGTGACGGTGGCCCGCACGTGAAGGCGCCCGCTCGCCTTCAGCGCCTCGTAGGCGCGATACCCGTCCACGGAGGCCCCTCGCTCGACCACGCTGGTGATCCCCGACTCCAGGTACACACGGTGCAGGGCCTCGATCTGCTCCAGCGGCAGTCCTGCCGTCGGCGCCGGCAGGTAGCGTGCGAGCGCGGCGCGCGCGTTGCGCAGGAGTCCGGTGGGTTCGCCTCGGGAATCGCGCACGATCTGCGCGCCCGCCGGATCCGGGGCGTCGGCGGTGATGCCGGCCGCGCGCAGCGCCGCCGAGTTCAGCACGAAGGCGTACGCCCCATCGGCCACGGCCGGACGATCGGGCACGGCCGCGTCGAGTTCCGCGCGCGTCGGGAAGCGGCCTTCCTTCAGGCGTGTCGGATAGACGCGCGGGCTCCAGATCCAGCCAGGCGCCGGCGATCGCCGCGCCTCGTCGCGCAGCCACTCCTGCAGTTCGCCGACCGACGCCAGCGTGCGGAACGGACGGACGGCCTCGACGGGCGCCGCGCCCAGCGCGTGGACGTGACTGTCGATCAGGCCAGGGATGACGGTACGTCCGTGAGCGTCGACGACCCGGGTCGACGGTCCGAGCCACGCGCGCACCACGTCGTCGCCGCCGACCTCCACGATCCGCCCGTCGCGGATCGCAAGGGCCTGCGCCCGCGTGTCGGCGCGGTCCATTGTCAGGACCGTGCCGTTGATCACGACGAGGTCGGCGACACCCGGGGCACGCTGGGCCGTGAGTGGCGCGAGCCCGCCGCCGGCGAACGCGGCGCCGAGCGCAAGTCCCAGCAGCACCCTGGCCGTCATGCGAGCCAGGCGTCCAGGTGCTCGGCCACGAACGCGTCGTCGGCCAGGTGCGGGTAGGCGCGGTACACACGGTCGATCTCCTCGACCTGTCCCGGGCTCAGCACCTCGTGCGCGTCGAGGCAGCGGATCGTCTCGAGCAATCCCTG
Source organism: Luteitalea sp. (assembly GCF_044337415.1). GTDB lineage: Bacteria > Acidobacteriota > Vicinamibacteria > Vicinamibacterales > Vicinamibacteraceae > Luteitalea. The sequence continues at coordinate 456 of NZ_JBIINP010000334.1, read as the reverse complement.
CCGCCGCAGCACCTCGTGGATGCCGGCGATGCAGCCGGCAAAGCCGTTGGCCGCGTCGAAGAAGGCCGCGTTGGCGTCGGTCACCTCGACCCCGGTCGCCAACAGCGCCGCCGGCACCGCAGGCGCTGCCGCCGCGGCCTGGCACTCCGCGAGCAGGCGCACGGCGCCAGACGTCCACACGGCCCAGTGACCGAGCAGGCCGCCACACACCCGCCGCACGCGCCCGCCCTCGCCGGGAAACGCCGTGACGAGGTCGGCGACGATGTTGTCGTCGTTGCCGGTGTAGAGGGCGATGTCGTCGCGCCCCGCGTCCATCACGGCGCGCACCACGTCGAGGGTCTGGTAGCGGTTGAACGGCGCCATCTTGATCGCGACGACGTTGGGAATCTCGGCGAATCGTCGCCAGAACGAGTACGGCAGGCGCCGGCCACCGACCGAGGGCTGCAGGTAGAAGCC
>NZ_JBIINP010000125.1:0-12346 GCF_044337415.1 Luteitalea sp. | reverse complement strand
GCGTGCGGTGCTTGCTCTCCCCTGACGTGCCCCTGCCCGTCGGACAAGTCCGACGGCTACGTCCGATGAGGCGCGCCGTCCGGCGTGCGACGTTCGGCGTCCGGCGTCCGGCGTCCGGCGTCCGGCGGTCGACGCGCGGCGGTCGGCGGTCGGCGTTCGAAGTTCGGCGTTTGTCTACAATTCTGCCAATGTACGCCTGGTCGGTCGGGGACCACCTGACCCATCGCTTCAACGCCGACCTCGGCACCGGACGCGTCACCGCCATCGAAGGCCGCGTGCTGGTCGTTCACTTTCCCGATGGCCAGACCACGCTCCGCCTCGCGGCCCACAGCGACGCGCTGGTGCCCGCAGCCGCCGTCATCCCCGTCCGCGACCGTTCACCGCTCGAGCGCCTGCTCGCCGGCGACATCGACGAGACCGAAGACGTCCTGACGCGGCTCGACGTGCTGCACCTGCTCGCCACGCGCGAGGCCGGCGGACTCGGCTCGTTCCTCGGCGGACGCGTCCGCCTGTTCCCGCACCAGTTGCACGTCGCCGAGCGCGCCACCGCGCGGCTGCCCGTGCGCTGGCTGCTGGCCGACGAAGTGGGCCTCGGCAAGACGATCGAGGCCGCCCTGATCATGAACCGCCTGCTGCACACGCAGCGGATCGAGCGCTGCGTCGTCGTGGCGCCCGACGCGCTCACGGTGCAGTGGCTCGGTGAGTTGTGGCGCAAGTACCACCAGGTGTTCACGCTGCTCGACGAGGCGCGCCTGGCCGACGTCGCGCGCGACTTCGGCGCGGGTTTCAATCCGTTCGACGTGCATCGCCGCGCCGTCATCGCCCTCGAGCTGCTGGTCGAACGGCCCGACCTCGCGAAACAGGCCGCAGCCGCCGGGATTGATCTGCTGGTCGTGGACGAGGCGCAGCGCCTGCGCCGGCCGCCGGGGCACCCGGGTGAACCCGGCTATCGCGCCGTCGCCCCGATCGCCGCGCTCGGGCGACATGTCCTGCTGCTGAGCGCGACGCCGCTCGAAGACGATGCGCACGGGTTCTTCCGGCTGTTGCAACTGCTGCGGCCCGACGAGTTTCCCGAACCGCTCGACGTCGACGCGCGCCTCGCGTCGGGCACGCCGCTGCCGCCGTGTACCAGCGCGACGCGACGCGTGGACATCGGCGGCCTGCCGCCACGGGCCCCCCGGCCCATCGACGTGCCGGCGTGGTGGGTGCCCACCGCTCCTCTGGTGGCCGACGCCGCTCGCGACGCGCTCGCCAGGAAGCGCGCGCTCGACCGCGTGCGACGAGCCCTGGCCTCCGGCGCCGCACTGAGGGCGGCTCAGGGCCTGACCAACACCGACCTCCGCGCGCAGGCCGAGGCCGGCGACCGCGTCGACCCACGGCTCGCGTGGCTGATCGCGCAGGCGCCTGCCTGGCGCGATGCCGGCCAGAAGACGCTCGTGTTCGTCGCGCACCGCGAGTCGCTCGACATGCTGCGCGATGCCTGCAGCGCCAGGGCCGCGCTGGCCACGGGCCTCTTCCACGAGGAGCTCTCGGCCGCACGACGCGACCTCGAGGTCGCGCGCTTCCGCGCCGGCGACGGCCCCAGCCTGCTGATCTCCACCGAGTCCGGCGGCGAGGGCCGCAACTTCGAGTTCTGCGACCGACTGGTGCTGTACGACCTGCCGTGGAAGCCCTCCACGGTCGAGCAACGCATCGGCAGGCTCGACCGCATCGGCAGGCGCATCCCCGTCGAGATCGTCTACTTCCGGCCGGACGAGGGCCTCGGCGCGAGCGTGGTGCGCCTGTACGAGCGCCTGGGCCTGTTCCGCGAGCCCATCGCCGGCGTGGAGCCACAACTGGCCCACGTGGAGACCGCGCTCGACACGCTCGCCCTTGCGCCCGATGCGGCGCTCACCGACGAGGACGTGGACCGGCTCCTCGGCGAGGCGCAGGCGGCGCGCACGCGCATCCACGATGCCGTGTACCGACAGATGCACCGCGAGCCGTTCCGCGCCGACCTGGCGCCGGCCCTCCTCGCGCGCGTCCCCGTCGACCTCGACGCCCTGATGGAGCAGGTGGTCGTCAACGCCGCCTCGCGCCTCGGCTTCCGCGTCGAACACGCACGCGGCCCGCGCGCCTACGTCGTCGACTTCGGCAACGAGGCCCTCGTCGACAGTCTGCCGGGCGTGCCGGGAGGCTCCACGTTCAAGGGCACGTTCGATCGCGAGCACGCCGTCGAGGACGAGACGAAGGACTTCTTCGCATCGGGGCACGCACTCGTCGAGGGTGTGCTCGCCCACTTCGAGGAGGACCCGAAGGGCCGCGCCGGTCGCCTCGCGGTCACGCTGCCCGGCCCGCACGGCCCAGGCCTGGTGGCGATCTACAAGGAGGGGCCGCAGTTCGAGGTGGTGGCCCTCGACGGCACCGGTCGCCCGCGCCCCGACTGGGCGGCCGCCTTCGCGCGACGCCCCCTCACGGCACGACGCCTGTCGGCTGGCGAGATCGCCGCGCACGACTGGCCACGCCTGCTCGCGCGCCTGGCGCCGCTCCTCGGCGACCGTCGTCCCCACATGCTCGCCGCCATCGTCGCCACGCCTTCGTGAGGCCGAGGTCACCTGCCATGGACACGCCGCCCGACGCCGTCACCTTCGACCGCGCACTCACGCTGGACGACGCCAGGCGACTGCTGGCGCGCACGCCGTGGGTGCTCGATGCACTGCTGCGCGACCTGCCCGACTCGCTCGTCACGGCGAACGAAGGCCCAGGCACGTGGTCGCCGCACGACATCGTGGCCCACCTGTCGCACGGCGAACGCACCGACTGGATGCCGCGCGTGCATCACCTGCTGGCGCACGGCGCCAACCTGCCGTTTCCGCCCTTCGATCGCGAGGGCCATGCCGACGCGTCGCGAGGACGACCAATCGCCGACCTGCTCGACGAGTTCGCCACGCTGCGCGCCGCGAGCCTCGACGACCTGGCAGGTCTCCCGCTGTCTGATTCGGACCTCGACAGGCCCGGCCTGCATCCGGCGCTTGGTGCGGTGACGCTGGGCCAGTTGATCGCCACGTGGGTGACGCACGACCTCGATCACCTGATGCAGGTGAGCCGTGTGCTCGGCAGGCAGTACTCGACGGCCGTGGGGCCCTGGCGCGCGTACCTGCGCGTGGTCAACGGGACTGCCGTGCAGTAGCGGCTGGCGGTCGGCTACAGGCTACAGGCAGCAGGCGACCTGCGGCGCACTCGGCCAGGGCACAACAGGCCGCGATCGCGCGGGTGCGCGTCACGACGGGGACGGGCGGCCTGAGTGGGGGCGGGGGAAGGGGAGGTCGGGGCGCCGGGCGCCCCGACCGCAGCCGACTAGGCCGTGGGGATCGTCAGCACCTGGCCGACCTGGATCTTGTCCGGATCGGAGAGCTTGTCCTTGTTGGCCTCGAAGATCTTCATGTACGCGTTGGCGTCGCCGAGGTGAGCCTTGGCGATCTTGCTGAGCGAGTCGCCCGGCTGCACGGTGTACTCGATGGACGGGGGCGCCACCACGTCGATCACGGCGTGGAGGTCGTTCTGCCACGAGGGCACCGACTTCAGGGCGGTCCAGATCTGGTTCTTGGCATCCTCGGACGTGACCGTGCCGTGGAACACCAGCTTGCCGTCCTTCTCCTCGGCCGATCCTTGCATCCCGACGGTCTTGGCCACGTGAATGGCGGCCGCGTACGTATCGCGCAGGCTCATGTGCACTCGCTCCCTCTGCAACCCAGATGATGAAGGCACCCTCGCGGGCACCGCTGGCTGGCCGTCCGCGCGAAGGTGCGCGGCGGTCGGCTGGATAGATGCAAACGCACTCGCAGTACGTTCGTCAATCTGTTCCTTGGGTGATCCGATCCAGGTCATGCGGCACGCCGGATATCTCTCGTTGCGATGCACCACCATCACGGTCCTGCCGAACCACAACAGGAGCGCCATCACGACGCCGATGGCCCCATGGGTGGCGTTGGCGTGCGACGGAGGCGTGACATCGCCGAGTTGCGTCGACGGACCGGACCGGCGCGACGGCTTCAGCGCAGCGCGACCGTCGCTGTCCCGACGCGCACGGTGACTGGGCCTCGGACCGGCTGACGCGCGCCAGCCTCGTCGACCACGTCGAGCGCGGCAGCGTCGAGTGGCACGTCGACGCGCGACGACTGCCCCGGTTCGAGCGTGACGCGGCGGAAGCCCGCCAGCGTACGGCGGGGCGCGTTCGGCCCCGGCGGGTCGTGCGTGACGAAGGCCATGACCACCTCGTCGCCGGCACGCGCGCCCGTGTTGGCGACCGTGACCGACGCCACGCGTCCGCCGGCGGCGCGGTCGATGCGCAGGTCCGCGTACGTGAACGTCGTGTAGCTGCGGCCGTGCCCGAACGCCCACAGCGGCTCGCCTTCGAAGTACCGGTACGTGCGGCCGCGCATCGCATAGTCGTCGAAGGGCGGCAGGTCCCGCGTCGACGCGTAGAAGGTCACCGGCAGGCGCCCGCCGGGATTGGCGTCGCCGAAGAGCACGTCGGCGACGGCCCCGCCGCCTTCCCCACCCGGATACCACGCGGCGAGGATGGCGTTGGCCCGCGCCTTCACCGTGGGGATGGCCTGCGCGCTGCCGCCGGTGAGCACCACCACGACGCGCGTGCCCGTGGCCTGCACCGCGTCGAACAGCGCCAGCTGCGTCGCGGGCAACTCGATCGACGGCCGATCCCCGCCAGGGTTGCTCTTGTCCTCGCCCTCCTCGCCCTCCTGCTTGGGCGTCAGGCCGAGCACGAGCACGACCAGGTCGCTGGCGCGCGACAGTTCGACGGCGCGCTGCCTCGCTTCAGGCGTGCCGCGCGTCACACCACTGCCGGGCGTGGCCGTCACCGTGATGCCGCGTGCCGCGGCTGCCGCGCGCAGGCCCTGCACGATGGTGATGGGCGCCGAGGGCGTGCCGTTGTAGTTGCCGACGAGCGCGTCGAGGTCGTCGGCTGTCGGGCCGATCACCGCCAGACGCCTGACCGACGCGGCGATCGGCAGCACGCCGTCGTTCTCGAGCAGCACGATCGTCTTCCGGGCGACCTCGCGGTTGAGCGCCCGGTGCGCCGGCGAGTCGTTCACGTTGTACGGAATGCGCGCCCAGGCGACGCGCGACGGCGGGTCGAACATGCCGAGCCGCATGCGCGCGGTGAACAGGCGCGTGACGGCACGGTCGATGTCGGCCGTGGCGATGAGCCCGGCCTTCACGGCGCGCCCGAGCCGCCGGAAGTCGGATCCGCACTCGAGGTCGGTGCCGGCCTTCACGGCCTGCGCCGACGCCTGCGTGCCGTCCTTCGAGAAGTGGTGCGTCTTCCACATGTCGTAGATCGCACCGCAGTCGGTCACGACGTAGCCGTCGAAGCCCCAGCGCGTGCGCAGCAGGTCGTCGAGCAGCCGGCGACTGGCGCTGACCGGCACGCCATCGACCGCGTTGTACGCGCTCATCACCGACATCACGCGCCCCTCGCGCACGGCGCGCTCGAAGTGCGGCAGGTAGGTGTCGGCCAGGTCGCGTGCGCTGGGCCTGGCGTCGAACTCGTGGCGCGTGATCTCGGGCCCGCTGTGCACGGCGTAGTGCTTGGCCGTGGCGATCGTCTTGAGGTAGGTCGGGTCGTCGCCCTGCAGGCCGCGGATGAACGCGACGGCCATGCGTCCGGTCAGCAGCGGGTCTTCGCCATACGTCTCGTGGCCGCGGCCCCAGCGCGGGTCGCGGAAGATGTTGATGTTGGGCGAGAAGAACGTGAGCCCCTGGTAGCGCCCGTGCTGCCCCTGCCTGAGCGCCTCGTGGTGCTTGGCGCGCGCCTCGTCGCTGATCGCCGTCGCCACCCGGTGCATCAGCCCATCGTCGAAGGTCGCGGCGAGCGCGATCGCCTGGGGGAACACCGTGGCGACGCCGGCGCGCGCCACGCCGTGCAGGGCCTCGTTCCACCACCCGTACGCGGGGACGCCCAGCCGGGGGATGGCGGGCGCCTGGTCCACCATCTGGCTCACCTTCTCCTCGAGCGTCATCGCCTCGACCAGCGCGCGGACGCGCTCGGCGACGGGCCGATCGGGATCCAACCAGGGCTGGGCGGGCGCCTGGGCGCGCAGCGGGAGCGACAGCAGCACGCAGGCGGCGAGCGCAGCGCCACATGCACGGCTGAGGGCGACGAGGGGGCGGGCAGGCTTCGGGAGGCGCGCCATGATGGCCATCAATCTACCCGAAGGCCCAACGCGTGGATCGGGGGGCGGCGCGCGACGCGCCTCCGGTCGGGCACCGGAGGCACGTCCACGGCGTCACGCGGGTTTCAGCACCAGGCAGGAGAGCGGCGGCAAGGTCACGGCGAGCGACTGGTCGTGCCCGTGCGCGGGCGTGTCCACGGTGCTCACGAAGCCGCCGTTGCCCATGTTGCTCCCGCCGTAGGCCGTGGCATCGGAGTTGAGGACCTCGGCGTACCCGCCGGCGCGGGGCACGCCCACCACGTACCCTTCACGCGGGACCGGCGTGAAGTTCATGACGACGACGACGAAGTCCTCCGGGTCGGCAGCGCGCCGGATGAAGGAGATGACGCTGTTCTCGTTGTCGTTGCAGTCGATCCACTGGAAGCCCGAGGGATCGTAGTCGCGCTGGTGGAGCGCCGGCTGCGCGCGGTACAGGTGCGCGAGGTCGCACAGGAACCGGAAGATGCCGTCGTGCGGCGCGTGGTCGAGCAGGAACCAGGGCAGCGACTCGCCGTGGTTCCACTCGCGCCACTGGCCGAACTCGGTCCCCTGGAACAGGAGCTTCTTGCCCGGGTGCGTGAACATGTACCCGTAGAGGGCGCGCAGGTTGGCGGCCTTCTGCCAGGTGTCGCCGGGCATCTTGTCGAGCAGGTGGCGCTTCCCGTGCACCACCTCGTCGTGCGAGAACGGCAGGATGAAGTTCTCGTTGTAGGCATACAGCATCGAGAACGTCAGGTGCGTGTGCTCCCAGCGGCGGTGGATGGCATCCCTGGACGTGTAGGTCAGGATGTCGTGCATCCACCCCATGTTCCACTTGTAGGTGAATCCGAGTCCGCCGAGGTGGACAGGACGGCTGACGCCCGGCCAGGCCGTCGATTCCTCGGCAATGGTGACCACGCCGGGATGCTTCTCGTGCACGATGGCGTTGAGCTGCTGCAGGAACGACACCGCATCGAGGTTCTCGCGTCCGCCGTACTGGTTGGGCACCCACTCGCCTTCCTTGCGCGAGTAGTCGAGGTACAGCATCGAGGCGACGGCGTCGACGCGCAGGCCGTCGATGTGGAACTCCTCGATCCAGGCGATGGCGCTGGCGATCAGGAAGTTGCGGACCTCGTTGCGCCCATAGTTGAAGATCAGGGTGCCCCAGTCCATGTGCTCGCCCTGCCGCGGGTCGGCGTGCTCGTAGAGCGCCGTGCCGTCGAACCGCGCCAGGCCGTGGGCGTCCTTCGGGAAGTGGCCCGGCACCCAGTCGAGGATGACGCCGATGCCGGCCTGGTGCAGCGCATCGACGAAGGCCCGGAAGTCGTCGGGCGTGCCGAAGCGGCTCGTGGGTGCGAAGAACCCGGTGACCTGGTAGCCCCAGGAGCCGTCGTACGGGAACTCCAGTACCGGCAGCAGTTCGATGTGCGTGAAGCCCAGGCGCGTGACGTGCGCGATGAGTCCCTCGGCCAGTTGCTGGTACGTGAGGAACTCGCCGTCGGCGTTGCGGGCCCACGAGCCGAGGTGCACCTCGTAGATCGCCATCGGCTGGTCGAGGGCCTCGCGGCGCACCGCGCGCGAGGCCACCCACTCGCCGTCGCACCAGACGTACTGGCTCTCGTCGCAGACGACGGAGGCCGTGGCCGGCGGGTGCTCGCACGCGGCGGCACAGGGGTCGGCCTTGAGGAAGGGCGGCCCGCCCGACGCGGGTGCGATCTCGAACTTGTAGTGCGCGCCGGCGGCGACGCCGGGCACGAAGAGCTCCCACACGCCCTGCGGCAGCCGTTGTCGCATGGGATGCACGCGCCCGTCCCAGCCGTTCCAGTCGCCGACCACACTCACGCGCCGCGCGTTGGGCGCCCACACCGCGAACCGCGTGCCCGCGACGTGGCCGAGGGTCGTCGGATGCGCGCCGAGCGTCCGGTGCAGCTGCTGGTGGCGGCCCTCGCCGAGCAGGTACAGGTCGAGGTCGCCGAGGAGGAGGCCGAAGCGATACGGATCCTCGATCTGCGCCACGTCGCCGCTGTCGCGCGTGGTGACCTCGAGCACGTACGGCGCGAGTGTCGCCTGGCCGTCGAGGGCCACCTCGAAGAGGCCGTCGGGATGGCGAACGCTCATCGCGTGCGCCACGTCGGGCGTCGACGCGAGGCGCACGGCCACCGCCTCTGCCCGCGGCAGGAAGGTGCGGATGACGAGCCGCCCGCCCTCCACGTGGGGCCCGAGCACGGCGAACGGATCGCCGTGGGTCGCATTGAGGATCGCGCGAAGGGACGGGTCGAGAAGGCTCACGGTCGGGACTCCAGGGTCGTGGCGGGGGCACGCAGGGGCGCGTACCACGGCTCGCGCTCCGCCTCGTCAGGGTGATCGCCGGGACCACCCACCGACGTCACGCCCTGCGCATCGTAGACCGGGCACCAGCCGACCGCACCGGTGAGGGCAAGACCGACGGCGGCCACGCGCAACGGCACGCGCGCGGGCCAGGGCAGGCCACGCGTGGCGGCCAGCGCCAGGCCGGCGCCCGCCACGCGGAGGAGGCGCTCGAGGTCGCCGACGTTCTGGCCGTGCTCGAAGGCGTGCACCGTGGAGGCCGCGAGCAGGCCGGCGCCCTCGAGGGCATGGGCGAGGGCGGCATTGGTCGGTTCGATCAGCACCTGGCTGCCGATCCGGACCACGGGGGTGCGACGCGCGCCGCCCGTGGCCTCGACCACGGCCTTCAGCGCGTCGAGGTGATCGTCGACATCGATGGCTCGGAACGGCACGCGCAGCCGGCGCAGGCACCGTTGGGTGCGGGCGGTGTCGGCACACCATGCTGCGCCGAGCACCTCGACCACAGGTGAGGCGTCGGTCATGACGGGGCCACGCTATCGGACTGTCGTGGGCGCGTCAATCTCGGGAGTCGCCCCTGGGACCTGGCTGAGCCGGTCAGGCCCCCGGCCGGCGCAGCGATGGACCGGCCGCCACGGCCGACAGCGCCGACACCTCATCGGGGCGCAACGCCCGTCGCCACACGGCGATGCCGCCGATGGCTCCCGTGAAGCCGACACCGCGCGACGAATGGATGACCCGTCCGACGGTGAACGGCCCGCCGAGGTCGGGCGAGGCCGGCGCGTAGAGGTCGTGGCCGAACCAGAAGGGGTTGGCACGCAGCGCCAGGAGGTCGCGGCGGATGATGGCGCCCGGTGTCCCGTCGGGCTGGCGCGCATAGGTGACGCGCACACGCGTGTAGTCGTATTCGTGCACCTCGATGCGCGTGTCCGGGCGCTCGTCGAGGACGACCCGGCTGCGGGGCGTGCCCTCGGGGGGCGTGTACCACTGCGCCTTCGGGAACGCGGGGTCCTCACCCGGCTGCAGGCCGGGCTGGCGCTGCCACTCCGCCTGTCGCCAGCCCTGCGCCGGCCACTTGAAGAACGGGTGGCTGTCGGGCCGTTCGATCCAGTACGACGCGGCGACGCCATCGAGGTAGGCCGTCACTTCGTCGCGCGCGTTGTCGAAGGTGAACGCCATCACCGACCAGCGGACGCCGCGCGGGGGGCCAGCTGGACCGAGGCGGATGGCCGGCATGACCGCGACCGTGCTCGCCAGGTTGCGCGCGTAGCGATCGCCGAACGACGAGGCGCCGTTCTCCGAGACGTGCACGGCAGATGCGCCCTCGTTGGCCGCCAGGCCGGCAAACAACGCGTACTGCCGCATGCCACGCTCGACGCGACGCGCGCCGGACGCCTCCGCGAGATCGGTCCCCTCGTGCCAGATGCCGGCGATGGCGTGGTTGCCGCTCTCCCGCATCACCCAGGCCAGCATCGACACGGACGCCCCCGGCCCCTTCACGTCGAGCGGCGTGTCGTGCAGGCGCGTGCGCGGCACCATCAGCAGCGGCCGGAACGTCGCGTCGCTCTCGGCACGAATCACGACGGCATCGCCGAACGGGCCACTCCCGAGGGTCGGCACATCGTCAGGCACCGCCGGGCGCCCCTCGCCCCAGTACTCGTGCACGTAGTTGACGACGTCGAGGGCGTAGTCGTGGGTGGCACCGACGGGCTGGTGGGCGTCGAAGCGGCGCCCGCCCGCGTCCCGTCGCACGAAGTCCCAGAAGGCGGCCAGGCCGGCGACACGGGTCACGGCGCGCACGCGCCGCTGCGCCTCGGTGACGCGTCCGGCGGCGCCGAGCGGCAAGGCCGCACAGGCGAGCGCGAGCCCCGCCGCCAGCAGTGCCATCGCGCGCATGGCTACTTCCGGGCCTCGCCGCGCCCGATGCCCTCGGTGAGGCGACGGGCGATCTGCGGGACGACGCCGAGGAACAGCGCGCTCTCGTGACGCACGTCGGCCAGCAGGTCCGACAGCGGGCCGCCATCGCCGTACTTGAGGAAGAGCTCGACGCCGCTGATGGCGCCGGCGAGCCGCACCGCCGCAAGCGTGGCGGCCGCGCCGCGCATCTTGTGCGCGATGCGCGCCATCGCCTCGGTGTCGTTGGCCGCGGCGGCCGCCTCGAGCGCCTCGAGTTCGGCGGGCAACGACTCGGCGAAGAGCTGGAGCATGCGCGCGCCGAGATCGCCGTTGTGGTTGCAGCGCAGCAGCACCTCGGCCGGGTCCAGGATGTCCTCGGCATCGGGCGCCTCGCCGAGCGGCGCCTCGGCCACGGGCTCGCTGGCAGACGGCGCGGGGGCGGCCGGCCCCATCGGCGCCGCCACGCTCCCATCGGCCTCATCGTCGAGGCCCGCGGGATCGCCGCCCATGAGCCGCTGGAGCGTGCGCTGGAGCACCGTGCCGCGCACCGGCTTGGTCAGGTAGGCGTCCATGCCGGCCTCGAGGCAGGCCTGGCGATCGTCGGCCGTGGCATTGGCGGTGAGCGCGATGATGCGCGGCGAGGGCGACACGCGGCCCTCGGCCTCGGCCTGGCGGATCCGACGCGTCGCCTCGAGCCCGTCGAGCACGGGCATCTGGCAGTCCATGAGGATCGCGTCGTGGGGCCGCGCGATGGCGGCGGCCAGTGCCTCCGCGCCGTTGGCCACCAGATCGACCTCGCAGCCCATGGCGACGAGCAGCTCGCGCACGACCATCTGGTTGATGTCGTGATCCTCGGCCACCAGGACGCGCAGGGGACGGCTCCAGGCCAGCGGCTTCTGGCCGTCCGGCTGCGGACCGGCCCCGACCACGGCCTGCATGATGGCGTCGAACAGGGCCGAGCCCTTCACCGGCCGCACGATCTGCTCGCGCACGCCCGTGATGCCCGGCGGCACGCGGCCATCCTCGGGCGTGACCCACACCAGCCCCGGCTGCGGCGTCATCTCCCGCAGCCGCGCCGCGAACGCCGTCGCGCCGGGCGCGTCGACGTCGAGCAGCACGACGCCAAACCGCCAGCGGCTCGGCGTGGTCGCCTGCACGTGCCCGAGGGCGGCCTCGCAGTCGCCGACCGCCGCCACATCGAAGCGCCATCCCTCGAGCATCCGTTCGATTGCGCGGCGCTCCTCGGCGTCGGGCACGACGGCGAGGACGCGCAGCGGCATGTCGCCCTGGCGCTGCGTCTCGACCATGGCCGCGTCGGCGACCTCGATGGGCACGGTGACCGTGAAGGTGGCGCCCGCCCGCTCCACGCTGCGGACGGCAATCGTGCCGTCCATGGCATCGACGAGTCGCTTGCAGATCGTCAGGCCGAGGCCCGTGCCGCTGTGGCGACGGGTGTTCGAGGCGTCGCCGGGCGTGAACGGCAGGAAGAGGCGCTCGACCAGCTCGGGCGTCATCCCCACGCCGGTGTCGTGCACCTCGAGGCGCACGACTGCCTTGCGCGTGTGCAGGTCGACCTGCGCCGAGGCCTGCACGTGCACCTCGCCCCGCTCGGTGAACTTGACGGCATTGACCAGCAGGTTCACGAGCACCTGCCGCAGGCGACCGGGATCGCCGATGACCCAGGTCGGCACATCCTGCGTGACGGTGCATGACAGGCGCAGGTGCTTGGTGGCGGCATCGGAGGCCACCGCGTCGAGCGAGCTCTCCACGAGGTCGGGCAGGTCGAAGAGCGCCCGCTCGAGCGCGAGCGCGCCGCCCTCGATGCGCGACAGGTCGAGGATGTCGGTGATGAGCGTGGCCAGGTGCGTCGCCGAGGCGCGGGCGACGGCCACGTAGCGTGCCTGCTGCGCGTCGAGCCTGGTGGCCGACAGCAG
>NZ_JBIINP010000155.1:0-10209 GCF_044337415.1 Luteitalea sp. | reverse complement strand
GTCACGTCGAGGTCGCCCGTGAGGCCGCTGGCGCCGTAGCGGATCATCACCACCTTGTTGCCGCCGAACTCGGTCAGGGCGCTGCTCACCACGCGGGCGTGGGGCGCCCGCTGGGTCAACTGCTCGAGCTCGATCTCCTTGAAGGTGTCGTCGATCTCGTCGGCCGCCAGGGCCACGCGCAGCAGCGTGTAGTCGAGCGCCAGGCTCGCCTCGCCCTTCTTCTGCATCAGCAGCGCGATGTTGCCGCCGGTCGCGGGCACGGCGACCCAGTCGCTCTTGGGGTAGCTGAAGGCGACGTTGTAGACCTGGCTCTTGTACGGCTGCGTGTCCTTGGCCGGCAACGGCTGGGCCAGGGCGGCGTCGGGCAAGGCCGCGATGCCGAATACCGGAATCACGGACAACAGCAGAAGGGCGAAGGGTGATGGACGAAGGCCGGGGCTCTGCTTCACTGTCGCTCTCCCACGTCCACGATCAGGACGCTCACGTTGTCCCTGGTGCCGGCGTCGATGGCGCGCGTCATGAGGCGGCCGGCCACGTCGTGCGGGTCGCCCTCGACGGCCGACGCCTCGAGGTCCTCGATGGCCACCACGCCATGCAGCCCGTCGCTGCAGATCAGCAGACGGAGCTTGGCCGGGATCGGCATCTCCGCCATCGACGGCGTCACCTCGACCTCGGCGCCGAGCGCCTGCGTGATGACGCGGCGCGAGCCGATGCGCTCGCCCGCCGCGTCGAGCTGATCCACCATCGCCGAGTCGTCCTCGGTCAGCAGTCGCGAGGCACCGGGCCCGAGCCTGTAGATGCGGCTGTCGCCGACGTGCGCGAACGACACGATGTTGTCCGCCACGAGCACGGCCGCCACCGTCGTCGCCATGCCCTGCAGGCTCGGATCGGACTGCGACGCCAGGTGCACGCGCTGGTTCGCGAGGACCACCGCGGTCCGGAGCCGGTTGGACGTCGCCGAGAAGCGCGGGTCCCAGCCCATCGGCCACGTGTCGTCCTCGGCGTTGCCGGCCGACCGCGCGATGTAGCCGGCCACGGTCTCGAGCGCGAGCTGCGAGGCGACCTCGCCGGCATTGTGCCCGCCCACGCCGTCGAACACGGCGTAGATGCCCAGGCGATCGTCGCAGAGGACGCGGTCCTCGTTGATCTCGCGGACGGGGCCCGTGTCGGTGGCGCTTCCGCCGACGGTGATGGGAGGTGGTGCGTGCATCAGGCGGGCACCGCGTCTGGCATGTCGACGGCGACCGTGTGCTCGAGCACCTCGGCCAGGGACGTCTCGCCGATCAGGACCTTGGCGAGGGCGGCCTCGCGCAGCGTGCGCATGCCGTCGCGCCAGGCCTGCAGGCGGATCTCGGAGACCGACGCGCGCCGCATGACCAGGTCCTCGATCGCGGCCGACATGCGCAGCACCTCGAAGATGCCCGTGCGGCCGCGATAGCCGGACCCTCCGCATGCAGGACACCCGCGTGGCTCGTGGATGGTCGCGCGGCCGTGATGGTGCAGCCGCTCGAAGGCCGCCGTCAGCGGATGGGTCCGCACGTCGATCTCGGAGGTGACGCGGCACTCGCGGCACAGGCGTCGCACGAGGCGCTGGGCCACCACGAGGCGCAGCGACGAGGCGACGATGAAGGATTCGAGCCCCATGTTCAGCAGGCGCAGCACCGCGCCGGCGGCATCGTTGGTGTGGAGGCTGGAAAGCACGAGGTGACCGGTGAGGGCGGCCTTGAGGGCGATGTCGGCCGTCTCGGCGTCGCGGACCTCGCCCACCATGATCACGTCGGGATCCTGGCGCAGGAAGCTCTTGAGCGCCATCGCGTAGGTCAGGTCTTCCGCATCGCACTGCACCTGGGTGACGCCCAGGATGCGCGACTCGACCGGGTCCTCCGCCGTGAGGATGCACTCGTCCTCGGTGTTCAGCCGGTCGAGCAGCGCGTAGAGGGTCGAGCTCTTGCCGCTGCCGGTGGGCCCGGTGACCAGCAGCAGGCCGTTGGGCAGGTCCGAGGCCTCCTCGAGCAGCGTGCGCGTCTCCTCGTCGACGCCGAGGTCGCTCAGGTCGCGGCGCTGGCGGGCGCGATCGAGCACGCGCATCACCACCTTCTCGCCGGAGATGGACGGCACGAGCGAGAAGCGGAGGTCGACCGGTCGGCCCCAGACGAGGTCGTAGCCGATGCGGGCGTCGATGGGGGCCGCGGCCGCCGTGAGCGGCACGTCGGCCATGGCCTTGAGCCGCGCGCCGACGCTCAGGATCACCGAGGGCGGCAGGTCGTGCAGCACGCGCAGCGCGCCGTCGACACGCGCCCGCACCCGCAGGCGACCTTCCGAGGGTTCGACATGGATGTCGCTGGCGCCCTCCTCGACCGATCGCGCGATGATCTGGTGCACCAGCCTGATGATCACCGGTTCGCGGGCGAGCAGCTCCAGCCCCTGCGCGCCGGATCCGAGGCTGTCGCGCGTGCGGTTGGCAAACGAGGCGGCGCCGTCGACGAAGGCGGTGAACGGCGAGGCGATCGCCTCGTGGTACGCGGCCTCGGCGACCTGCAGCGAGGCCTCCCCGACGTAGCGCAGCGGCTGCCCCTGCAGTGCCGCGGCGTAGTGCTTCGACAGGGCCGCGGTGACCGCGGGCTCGGTCGCGAGCAGCGGCACCACCTGGCACCCCGAGAGCGACTCGAGGGCGCGACGGTACCTGGCGTCGGTCGGGTTCAGCAGGCACACGTGGAGGCGGTTGACCTCCATCTGCGCCGGGAACGCCTGCATCGCCAGCCAGACCCGCGGCGGTACCAGGGTGTTCACGCGCTCGAGGAAGTCCGGGTACACCGTCATGAGCGACGGATCCACGGTCTTGATGCCCGTGATCTCCTCGAGCAGCATCCGCACGACCTTGTCGGTCGCGAGGTTCAACGCGAGCACCGAGCCAGCCAGCGTCCCGCCGCGGGATTGCTGGAACACCCGGGCCGTGTCCACGCGCGACGCGTCGAGGGCCTTCGAGGAGACGAGCAGTTCCCCGAGCCGCGCGTCGAGCTCGGCGTCGGTCACTCCCCGCCTCCCTTGAGCGCCGCCACGCGCTCCTGCGCCGTCGCCTTGCGCGCATCGCTGTCGGGCAGCCACGCGATGGCGCGCTGGTACCAGGTCATCGCCTCGGTCGGGCGATTGCGCGCATCGAACTGCCGCGCCTTGCGATAGGCATCGTCGCCGGCGGCGGTCATCTTCGTGCGGGCTGCGGCGGCCTGCTCGTCGGCGCCGGCACGCTCGTACAGCGCGATCGCGCGCGTCCAGTCGCCGCCCTGCTCGGCCGCCTGCGCATCGGCCAGTGCCGACTCGCGTGCGGCGACCTGCCCCTGCCGGGCCTGCTCGAGCAGCGCCCCCGCATCACGGAACCCCGGCTGCTGCGCCAGCACGGCCTGGAAGGCCCGCTCCGCTTCGGCGAAGCGCCCGGCACCGAGCGCCCGGCGGCCCTCCTCGTAGCGACTCACGACGGCCGGGTTGTCCTTTGGCGCGGCGGGCGGGGTGCGCTTCGGGCGCGCACCCGGCGCCGCCGGCGCCACAGCCTTCGGCGCCCCGGGGGCGGCGGGCACCACGACCGGCGGTGGCACGACCGCAGGTGCGGTGGCAGGCTTGGCCGCCGGGGTAGCCGCCGGGGTGGCCGACGGGTTAGCCGACGGCGGCGGAGCGACGACCGGCGGGGTCGTCGTCGCTGCCGGGACGGCGGGAGCGGCAGGCGCCGGTGCGGGGTCGGCAGGCGGCGGCACCGCTGGCGTGGGCGCGGGCGCGGGTGTCGCCGGCGGGGGCACGGGCGCCGGCTCGGCGGGCGCCTCCTGCTGCACCACGCGCGGCTCCACGGTCTGCGTGCCGAACAACTTCCAGGCCACGGCCCCGACTGCGCCGAGCATCGACACCACGAACAGCACGAGGATGACCGGGTTGACGCCCTTGCGGGGCGGCGGACCCTTCGGCTGATGGCGCACGACCGGGGGCGGAGGCGCCGCCAGCACCGCGGGCGATGGCGACCCCGACTTGCCGGGAAGCAGGAGCGTCTGGTCGGGCGGCACGGCGATGTCCGCCGTGGCGGCCTGCACGTCGGCCGTGTGGTCCTCGGCCGCCATCGGCACCGGGGGCGGCACCGGGGGCGGCACCGGGATCCGCACGTCCTCGAAGGCGAGCTTGTAGTCGCCGAACAGCACCTCGTGGCCGTGCTCGAGCGCCAGCCGGTTGACGCGCTGGCCGTCCTTCCAGCTGCCGTTCTGGCTGTTCAGGTCGATGAACACCCAGCGGCCGTTCTCCTCGCGCAGTTCGGCATGGAAGCGCGACACCGACTTGCGGGGATCGAGCAGCGTGATGTCGTTGGTCTCCGATCGCCCGATGCGCCAGTCGCGGTGGCCGGGGTCGAACTCGGTCTCGATGGCGCCGTCGCGCCAGATGATCACCTTGGGCATGTCGGATGACTCCGGCCGGCGCGCAGGGGCGATGAGGCCCCCACGCCGACGACCCGCACTGTGCCGCTACGGCGTCGCGCGCTGGCGCAGCCGCGTCGCCTCGGCCTTGGCCCGGGCGTTCAGCGCCTCGCTCTCGAGCGTGAGCGCCTGGATGGCCTCCCACTGCTGCGCCGCTTCCTCGAACTTGAGTTCCTCATCGGCGCGGGTGGCCGCCGCCTGCAGGCTGCGCAGGCGCAGGTCGCGTTCACCCATCACGCGCAACAGCAGCCGCCGCGAGGGCTCGTGCGTCGCATCGCGCGAGAGCGCCCCACTGAGCAGGCGATAGGCGTCGAGCAGGCGCCCGTTCCGGTAGGCGAGCTGCCCCTCGTCGAACAGCCAGCCCACCGGACTGTCCTTCGCGGCCAGGGCCTGCTGCTCGATCGCCCGGGCTTGCGGGGAATCGAACGGCTCGATCTTCGTGTCGGCGGGCAGTGAGGGGTCCTCGCGCCGCGCCCCGGCCGTCGCGTTCTCCTCGTCGACCTTCGGCTTGATGACCAGCATGTACACCACGCTCAGGATGCCCACCATGAAGAGCATCGTGAACAGCGCGGCCAGCATCAGCTTCAGGCCCTTGTTGCCCGGACTGGCCGGCGTCGTCGCCCCCGGCGCGGTGGGCGTGGTCGACTGCCCCTCGACCTCGAAGACGAAGCGCTGGTCGCCGATCTGGATGACGTCGCCCGACGACAGCTGCGCCGCATGCACCGTCAGGCCGTTGACCGTGAGGCCGTTGGCGCTGTCCTGGTCCTCGATGCGGACGCCGCGCGGCGTCCATGCCACCAGCGCGTGCCGCTTGGACACGAACTGCGACGGCAGCACGATGGTGTTGCCGGCGTCCCGGCCGAGCGTGACCGAGCGTCCCGGCTCGAGGGCGTAGACCAGCTCTTCCCCATCGGGACGCTGCAGGACGAGGCGGGCGGGCGAACGATCGGATGCCGACATCGGGGCCTTGTCTACCTCAACGCGCGCCGAGAGTCACGCGCACATGTCCGGAGGCCTCGCGTCGGAGGACGATCGACTGGCCATCGGGCACCGCCACGGTGGCCTCGGCGCCCGCCTGCATGCCGAGCGCCCCCAATCCCTGGACCACGGCATTGCGCAGGGCGCCGCCGTCGAGGACGTCGAGCAGGTGCCGGCCCGGCGCCGACGCCCAGCCTGAGGCCCCCACCTCGGGGCCGTGGCTGCTGCAGGCAGTTACACCGAGGGAGGGCGTCACCTCGATCCACGACGGACCGGGGTCCAGGGCCACCGCGCCTGGCGATGCGGCATCGAGCCCGACGGCCGCACCGACGGCAGCTCCGCCTGCCGCCTGCGCATGCCGACGCTGCTCGAGCAGGTAGGCGACCACGCCCGGCAGGCGCTCGAGCCCGGGCATCAGGGTGCCCTGCATCACCTTGGGGTTGGCCCCCGACACGGCCAGTTCCACCTGTCGCGTGAAGTGCTGCAACACGGCCCGCGTGTGCCGCTGGATCAGCAGCGAGGTCATGACGGCAAAGATCAGCGACGCCATCAGCGCCACCATCACCGCCAGCCCGGCGTCCTGCAGCGCCGAGCGTTCGTAGCGCACCCAGGCCACGTAGGCGCCGCCGCCAGCAGGAGCGTAGGCATCGGCGAACTGATCCACACGCCCGACCTGGGGTGCGTCGATCCGACGCCACGCTTCGCCGATCCCTGGGAGTGCCGCAAAGGTGCGCCCGGCCACCGGACCAGGCGCCACGGCCCGGCCCGTCGCGCGGTCGAGCACCATCGCCTCCTGCACGCCCGCCTGCGCGAGCACGCTGTCCATCACGGCCGGATCGACGATGTCGCCAGCGCCGGGGTGGACGCCGGCAGCAAGCCAGCCCGCAAGCGTGCGCGCCTGCCGCTGCGACAAGGCATCGAACGCGGTCGAGGAGGCGAACATGAGCGGGATCGCCCCGAGCAAGACGGCGAGGCCGCCGAGCAGCACGACCAGCAGCCCGAGGAGGCCCCCCCACGAGAACTTCGGCCCGCCGCCGACCTGCGCCTCGGGCGTTGCGGCCGGGGACGCAGCCGACATGGCCGGTGGCGCAACCGCCACCGCAGGCGGCGTCACGGGCGGCGCCGCGGGCGAGGCCGGCGCCGCGTGGGGAGCGGCACTGGCCGCCGACGGCATGGCGACGGGCGGCACATCGATCGGCGGCGGTGCGACCACTGGCGGTGGCGCCGCCACGGGGAGCGGCACCGCGCCATCGAGGCGTGCGGTGCGCGCGCCCGCGTCCGGTGGCACTGGCGCACGCGGCGGCGGCAGCACGGTGGTGCGCTCGTCGCCGGGCGGCGAGGGCGGAGCCGGCGAGGGCGGAGGGGACGACACCGGCGGCGCGGACGGCGGAACGCCGCTGCGCGGGATGACGTTGGTCTTGTCGGGATCGGAGGCGGCCACGGCCGGCGGCAGGATCGGTGCCATCGGCACGGGGGGCGCGACCGGCACCGCCACCGACACCGGCGGGGGCGGCGGCACCGGTTCGGGGACGCGCGTGGGCACCACGGGTGGTGCCTCTTCCTGGGCCGGGATGATGGAGGCCAGCGCGGGCGCCACCGGCCCCAGCGGCGGCAGCACCGCGGTGCGGTCGTCCGAGGCGAACCCGGCCGGTCCCGGCGCGACGGGCGCCTCGACGACCTGCTCCTCGAACCTGATGCGCGCATCGCCGACGGTGATCACGTCGCCCGGCACCAGGTCCGCGCCGCCCACCTTCTTGCCGTTGACGAGGATGCCGTTGCGGCTGCCGAGGTCGGTGACGCGCGGCTGCGCACCCGTGGCGTCGAACTCGGCGTGCCGCCGCGAGATCTTCGTGTCGGCGACGCTGATGTCGCACTCCGGCGCGCGGCCCACCGTGAGGCGTCCGATGAAGAACAGTTCACGCTCGCCCTCGGGCGTGGCGACGATCAGGCGACGGGTGCGCACGGGCCGGCCCTCAGAAATCCGAATAGATGAACTTCAGCGCGATGGGTGCGATCACCACGAGCAGCACCGCGGGGAAGATGAACAGCAGCATCGGGAAGATGATCTTCTGCGTCGCCTGTCCACCGGCCTTCTCCGCGCGCTGGAAGCGCTCGGTGCGCAGGAAGGCCGCCTGCTGCTTGAGCACGTCGCCGATGGAGGCGCCGAGCAGGTCAGCCTGCACCAGCACGGACACGAACGAGGAGAGCTGCGGGATCTCGAGGCGCGCCGACATCGCGCGCAGGGCTTCCGAGCGCGTGGTGCCGAGGCGGATGTCGTTGAGCACCGCCGTCAGTTCGTCGCGCAGCGGCCCGCTGAGCCCCCGCTTCACGAGGCGCTCGAGTGCGATGAGGAACTCGAGGCCGGCCTCGACCGACAGGGAGAGGATGTCCACGGCGCCCGGCAGCGCCCGCACGATCTGGGCCTCGCGCTTCTTGCGGCTGTTGCTCAGCAGCACGTCGGGCAGCACGAACGCGCCCACGACCGCCATCAGGAACACGGCCGGGTTGCGGAGCGGCGCGAACAACAGCGCCCCGAGGAGCGGCAGGAACAGTGCGCACAGGATCTTCAGCGCCAGCAGGTGGTTGACCGTGAAGGTGTCGCCCCAGCCCGAGCGCGCAACCGTGACGGCCGCGCGCGAGCGGTACGTGGGCCACTTCACGCCGCGCGCCGGCCGCGAGAACAGCGCGATGAGCGGGAAGAAGACCTTCACGAAGGCCGGCGCGCCCTCGGGCACCTCCGACGGCGCGGCACTGCCTTCCCGCGACCGTGGCCCGCCGATGCTCGTCACGAGCATCAGCACCGCCAGGAACGCGCAGGCCATGCCGGCCACGAGCATCACCGTGAGCATCGGTCCCTGCCTCCCGTCGCGGGCATGGGGCCCGCCTCTCTCGTCGTGTCGTGCATCGCGTCGGTCCCTACTGCGCGCCCACCGGTTCGCAGTCGTCGGTCCGCACGCAGTCGGCGACGTCCTCGACGGTTTCCCGCCACGGCTGGAACATCCACAACAGGATCAGGATCCCGATGGCGGTCATGATCCCCGCGATCATCAGGTACTCCGTCGTCGTCTGCCCACGCGTGCCGTACCCGGCACCCGGCACCCGGTACCCGCGGGTCCGCCCCGGCGCGCTCATACGTCGATCTGCACCAGCTTGAACATCAGCCAGAGCCCCATCAGGTCGAGCGCGGTGATGATGGCGAGCACCACCCACCCGAGCATCGTGTTGAACAGCGGCGCGGTGTAGGTCGGGTCGATGAACGAGAACAGCAGCAGCATGCCCGGCGGCATCAGGCACATGATGAAGCCCTGCGTCATGCCCTGGGCGGTCATGGACTTGATCTTGCCGGAGACCTTCTTCCGCTCGACGATCGTGCTGGCCATCACGTCGAAGGTCTCGCTCAGGTTGCCGCCGGTCTCGCGCAGCGTCAGGATCGAGTCGACGACGATGCGGTTGTCCTCGAGCGGCACGCGCTCGGCGAAGCGGCGCAGCGCGTCGTCCATCAGGCGCCCGAGGTGGATCTCCTTGACCACCCGCGCCAGTTCGTCGGCGATGGGCGGCTTGGTCTCGCGCACGGCGAGCTCGAGCGCCTGCTGGAGGCTGAGGCCGGCCTTGAGGCCGTTGGACATCAGCCTCAGCGCGTCGACCAACTGGTCGTCGATGCGGTCGAGCCGCTGGCGCCGGCGCCAGATCACGAAGAACTTCGGGACGAAGTAGCCGAGGCCAGCCAGGAAGATGGCAAAGAAGACCCGGCTGCCGAGCGAGTTGCCCAGCAGGAACCCGATCAGCGCCCCGCCGACCGTCATCCCGGTGATGAAGGCCTGCGCGCGCTCGACCGTGATCGCCTCGAACATCGCGTCGAACTCGTCGACGATCCACGACCCGTACGTCCGGGTCCGCACGCGCCACCAGGCGCCCACGGACTCGCCGCCGCCGAGCACGAACAGCGCGGCGGCCGCGAAGAGCACGCCAAGTCCACCGATCTTCAACAGGAGCAGCGTCGGGGTCATAGCGTCTGGTGGAGGAAGATCTCCTCGGGAACCTGGATGCCGAAGTTGGGCAGGTTCTTCACGAAGGCCGGCACGTGGCCGGTCGGGCGGAACTGCCCCTGCACCTTGCCGTCGGGCGACAGGCCGGTCTGCTCGAAGCGGAACACGTCGCGGGTGATGAACTCGGTGCCTTCCTGCCCGCAGATCTCGGTCACGTAGGTGATGCGGCGGCTGCCGTCCTGCATCCGCGACTGCTGCACCACCAGCTGCACCGCCGACGCGATCTGGTCGCGGATGGCGCGCGCCGGCAGGTCGAGGCCCGACATCAGCGCCAGCGTCTCGAGCCGACTGAGGGCATCCACCGGGGTGTTGGCGTGCAGCGTGGTGAGCGACCCGTCGTGGCCCGTGTTCATCGCCTGCAGCATGTCGAGCGCCTCGCCGCCACGGCACTCGCCGACCACGATCCGATCGGGACGCATGCGCAGCGAGTTGCGGACGAGGTCGCGGATGGTGATGGCGCCTTCGCCCTCGATGTTGGGCGGGCGCGACTCCAGCGACACCACGTGCTCCTGCGGCAACTGCAGCTCCGCGGCGTCCTCGATGGTCACGATGCGCTCATCGTCCGGGATGAACGACGAGAGCACGTTGAGCAGCGTCGTCTTGCCGGAGCCGGTGCCGCCCGAGATGACGATGTTCTGGCGGGCATGGACGGCGGCGCCGAGGAACGTGGCGATCTGCTCGGTCATGGATCCGAAGCCGATCAGGTCCGGGATCCCCAGCAGCTTCTTCGAGAACTT
>NZ_JBIINP010000124.1:0-12351 GCF_044337415.1 Luteitalea sp. | reverse complement strand
TTCACCGAGTCGGTCATCCGCGAGATGACGCGCGTCGCGCTGGCGCATGGCGCCGTCAACCTGTCGCAGGGCTTCCCCGACTTCCCCGCGCCGGAGGAGGTCAAGGCCGCAGCCGTGCGTGCGATCGAGGCCGACGTCAACCAGTACGCGGTGACGTGGGGCTCGGCGCCGTTGCGCGCGGCCATCGGCGAGCACATGCAGCGGCAGTACGGCGTGTCGATCGAGCCGGATCGGCAGGTGACCGTGTGCTGCGGATCCACCGAGGCGATGATCGCCACGCTCATGGCGACGGTGAACCCCGGCGACGAGGTCATCGTCTTCGAGCCCTACTACGAGAACTACGGGCCAGACGCGATTCTCTCGGGCGCGACGCCGCGCTACGTGCGTCTGCACGAGCCAGGCTGGACCATCGATCCGGACGAACTGCGTGCCGCCGTCACCCCGCAGACGCGCGCCATCATCCTCAACTCGCCGCACAACCCGACGGGCAAGGTGTTCACGCGCGAGGAACTGCAGTTGGTCGCCGACCTCTGCCAGCAGCACGACCTGCTCGCCATCACCGACGAGATCTACGAGTTCATCGTGTACGGCGCGGCGCGCCACATCCCGCTGTGCACCCTGCCCGGCATGGCGGAGCGCACCGTCACGATCAGCAGCCTCTCGAAGTCGTTCAGCGTGACGGGCTGGCGCGTCGGCTGGGCGATCGCTCCGCCGCACCTCGCTGGCGCGATTCGCAAGGTGCACGACTTCCTCACCGTCGGCGCGCCGGCGCCCCTGCAGGAGGCGGCGGCATTCGCGCTGCGGATGCCCGACGCGTACTTCGCGTCGCTCGCCTCGCACTACGACACGCGGCGGCGGCGCTGCATCTCGATGCTGGACCGCTGTGGCTTCGCCCCGCGGGTGCCCGGCGGCGCGTACTACGTGATGACCGACCTGCGCGAACCGCTCGCCCGCGCTCGCGCGAAGGGGCGTGGGCCGACGGCTGACGATGACGTGAGCGTCGCGCGGTGGCTGGCGGCGGAGGTGGGGGTGGCGGCGGTGCCGGGCAGCAGCTTCTATCGCCCGGGGACGGGCGGCCGCGAGTGCCTGCGCTTCTGCTTCTGCAAGAAGGAGGAGACGCTCGCGGCGGCGGAGGAACGACTGTTCGCGGCGTTCCTGTAATTCGACATTTGAGATTCGAAATTCTCGGGCGACGGCCTATCGGCCTGTCGCCTCGGGATGTTGCGAGCAGGCGAAGGCCGAAAGGCCAAGCCGCCAAGAATTTCAAATGTCCAATTTCGAATTGCCACGTTCCCACTTCACCCACACGTTGGCGAGGAGCGGGAGCAGCACGACCTGCGCAATCGCGGCGGGCAGTCCCGGCAGCATCGCGGCCTGCAGGTAGACGGGGAACGCCGTCGTGATGGCGCCGGTCACGACCATCACGGCGAGGAACACCAGCCGACCGCCGATCACCGAGGCCAGCACCGCCTCGAACCGGCCGCGCTGCAGCACCTGCACCATGAAGCCGGCGATGGCGCCGTACGCCGCGAGTTCGAAGGTCATCGACGGCAGCACGGCAGGCCGTGGCATCCCCGTCATCAGGTAACTCAGGATCGGCGATGCGGCCCCGACGACCGCGCCGGAGCGCCAGCCGTAGACCAGGCCCGCGAGGATCGCCGGCCAGTGCATCGGCAGCAACTGCCGCACCGGAAGGCCAAGCGCGTGAATCGCCGCAGGGAGGGCCCACGCTGCGGCCAGGACGAGGCCGAACTGGAGGGTCAGCGCGCGGGGATGCCGGGCCGGCAGCGTCCACGCCGGCGCGTTGGTCGAGTAGGTCTGTGCCACGCCGGAGATTCTACTCCCCGAGGACGTCGGCGTAGAGGCGGCGGTAGTCGACGGTCGTCCCGAGGATCTTCTTCACGTACATCTGGGTCTCGGGGAACGGGATGTCGTCGATGAACTCGGCCTGCTCGAGCGGACCGCGCTCGGCCTTCCAGCGGATCACGCGGGCGGCGCCGGCGTTGTAGGCCGCCAGGGCATACGGGACGCCGTTGTGATTGCGAATCAGGGTCGCGAGATACCGCGTGCCGAGGCGGACGTTGGTCTCGGGATCGGTGAGCGTCCGGGTGGTGAAGCGCGGCACGCCCTCGGCCCGGGCGAGCTGCCGGCCTGTGGACGGCAGGATCTGCATGAGCCCCCACGCGTTGGCCGGCGAACGGACATCGGCCACGTACGACGACTCCTGCGCGATCAGCGCCGCGACGAGGAACGGGTCGAGGTCGTGAAGCGCCGAGTACCGCTTGATGTACGGCACGTAGTCGAGCGGGAAGATCACTTCCTGGATGGCGCGCGGCAGCGCGTCGCCCCGCACCGACAGGTACTGTGGATACGCCTGGCGCATGGTGTTGATGGCCGGCCGGATCTCGCCCTGCTGCCGGTAGACCCAGGCCAGGGTCGCGTCGAGCTTCGGCGACCGGCCGTGCGCGCGCTGGGCGTGCGCGATCTCGGCGATGGCTTCGTCGTACATCCCGGCCGACACGAGCCAGGTGATCAGGTCGGCGGTCGGTGGCGGACTCGCCGCCGCCATCCGGGCGTCGGGCGCCTGTGGGTGCACGGCCTCCGACGGCCCTTCGCCGACGGCATCCGAGTCCTCCCCATCGGTCACCACCTCTACCCCGGCCGCTGACGCCATCGTCGCGGGGCCGGGTACGGGGGCGCCGAGGCGGCCGAGGGACTCCGCCGCGAGACGGCCGTAGTAGGAGTGCAGGTAGTCGATCACCGCGAGGGACAGCCGCTGGGTGGCGCCGGCGGTGTCGCCGCGCTTCTCGTGCGCGCGGCCCGACCAATAGATCCACGCAGGCCTGGTGTTGGCGCGCGGGATGCTCGCAGCGGCCTGATCGAAGACGCGCGCGGCCTCGTCGTAGCGCCCGGCGCGGTACGACCACCAGCCGTACTTCCACGCGGCGCGCTCGGCATAGCGGCCAGACGGGTTGCGGTCGAACAACCGCCGGTACACGGCGGCGGCCTCGTCGTCTGCATCGGCCCTGACGAGTGCGGTGGCGTGCTCGCTCAGCGCTCGCTCGATCCAGGCGTCGGCGGCCGTGCCGGCTGGCGTGTCGGCCATGCGCTCGAGCGCCTGCCGGTACTCGGCGGTACGCCCCAGCTCCCGGAGCGCGACGGCCGCGAGGTAGCGGGCCTCGCCGTGCCCCACGCCCCGCGCGGCGAGGTCGGTCAGCACGTCGAGACGGGCGGCGCAGCGCTTCAGCGCGCAAGAGGCCTGCGCCAGGCGCAGGTTCAGTCGGTCGCGACGGACCTGGGCCTCGGCGGCATCCGGGCTGGCGGCCAGGAGCGGCTCCAGCGCCTTCAGCGCGGCCTCCGCATCGGCCGGGCGCCCGGCCGCGAGCAAGGCTTCGGCGCGTGTGAGGTCGTGCGGAAACGCATCCGGCGTGCCCACCGCGGCCGTCGCCAGCGTGGTTTCGGCCTGCCGCAATGCCGATGGCGCGAGTTCGCTCGTGGGGAACTCGTAGTACAGCCGCAGCCAGAGTCGTGCGGCGTCCTGGGGTCGTCCGGCGGCGCGCGTGGCGGTGGCCCACTGGTCGAGCGTCACGTCACGCTGGCTGGTGAGTGATGGATACAGTTCCTCGTAGAGCGCCGCAGCGCCGGCGGCATCGCCAAGGCTCAGCGCGGCCTCGGCCTCGGCCGAGAGCGCCAGCACGCGCAGGCGACCTGCCGACAGCGACCGTCGCAAGGCGGCCAGCCGCGTCCGCGCGGGCTCCGGGCGACGGAGGCGGAGGTCGCAGAGGGCGCGGTAGTAGGTGGCGTAGGGCTCGAGGGGCGTGCCGTCGAGGCGGGCCGCCTCAAGCGCCGCGAGTGCCTCGTCGTAGCGGGTGGCCCGGATCGCGTCGGACGCCGTGCGCAGCGCCCGCACTCCGGCGCGACGCGCAATGGCGTCCCGCTCCGACGTGTCGGGCACCAGCCAGGCCTCGTCGAGGCTGGTGGGCAACGGCGGATGGGCCGTGGGGGCCAGTTGCTGGGCCGCCCGCGGGGCGAAGGACACGCGCGGCCACCACCCGCCGCCGAACGTGCCGGCCGAGACCAGGACGGCCAGCCCGGCCGTGAGCGCCCACACGTGGCGTCGTGTGGCGCGGACCGAGGGCGTGGGGGCTGGCGTCGGCATCTGGGCTGTCGATTCGTCGCCATCGACCTTCACGGTCGGGGCGCCTCTTCTGTTCGTGGCCGTCGACCTTCAGGGTCGACGGTCACTCATCTAGGACCCGGTGCGCAACAGTGTCGCGTCGCCGTTGGCCAGGGTGCGCACGAGTTCCTCGTCGAACAGGGCGTCGCGTCCCGGCACCGCCTCCGGCACGCGCTGCCGGTACTGCCGACGGGCGCGTTCGATGTCGTCGCTCAGCCGGGTGCCGAGGTCGCCCGCGGCGCGTCCGGCCATCACGTCGGCTTCTCTGTTCAGACGAATCTCCGACACGAGCAGCCGCGCCACACGCTGCGCCTGCTCGAGCGCGTCGCCCATGGACGTCTCGAGTGTGGGCCGCTGCACCACGCGCAGGTGCGGGGGCATCGGGACCACCACGGCCGGCTTGCGGGCGCGGGCGTACCCGGCGGCGCGCATCGCGGTGAGCGTTTCGAGGCAGCGGGCGGCGTGACGGGCCAGCACTTCGACCGCATCCGACCAGCCGGGCGGCAGTGCCTGCGGATCGTCGCCGCCGTCGGCATAGACCAGGGCGGCGGCCTGCCCGCCGATCGCCACGGGGACGGCCAGCCCCTGATGACCGTCCGGCAGGGCGGCCAGGCCCAGCACCGGCTCGTCGCCGTCCGCCTCGACGATGGCCGGGCGGGCGCTGTCGAGGATGGCGGTGAGGTCGGTGTGGTCGGGCAGGTGCAGGTCGGCGCCGATCCCTGGCGCGTCGGCCGGGAAGCCCTGCCGGCGCCAGATGCGGGCCCGGGATTCCTGGAACACCAGCACGGCCGAGCGAGGGGCTTGAGAGGCCAGGCCTTCGGCCAGCGCGTCCAGGACCTCGCTCAGCGTCGTCGCCTCGTCCATGCCGCTGACGGCATGCGCCAGCGCCTGGACGTGGGTGGCGACGTCCTGACGGGCCAGGCGCGACGACTCGAGCAGCGCCGAGGCGCGGCCCTGTTCGTTCTGGAGGGACGCCTGCCTGACGGCCTCGGCCAAGGCGCGCTCGGCCTCGGCCAGCGCGGCGTCGGCCTCTTCGCGCATGGCCGCGACCTGACGCGCCTGCGCCTCACGGTCGCGGGCGAGTTGCTCCTCGAGGTCAGCCAGGCGCTGATCGCGGCGCGCGAGATCGGCGCTGAGGTCCTCGATGCGCTGAGACAACTCGGCGGTGGTGGTGGCGTGCGCGGCCTCGACCTCGGCGCCCACGGTGGTGGCCGTGGCGGTGAGTTCGTCGGTGAGGGCGGCGAGCCGACCTCGCAGGTCCTCGTCGATGCGGCGGACCGCCGCCTGTGCGGCCTCGGTGATACGGGTCTCGAGCGACATGGGGGCGTCCTGGGGTGGCGAGCGTCCTGGTCCCACTGCGAGAACTGGCTGGCCGTGGGGGGATTATGCGAGGCCCATACCACCCCGTCAAGGCGGGAAAAGCCCGGAAATTCTTCGAGATTCGGCTTGCCGCCGGTCCGGTATGGGGTGTACGCTGTCAGTATCGTCGATCGTCCGTCACTCTCGGCATGGCTCGTCCTGCCACGGTGTCGGTCGGGCGACGGGCAGTCGCGGGTCACGGCCTGCGGCGGCATCTCCAGGGGGCGTCACGGCTTCGACGGAGGTGTGGAACCGTGGGATGCGTGCCGAGGACTCCAGCTTCCCTCGTTAATCCGTTGGAAAAAAAATGTAACTGCGGAACCGCAGCTTGCACTCGCAGCTTAATTAACTGCGACGCGTCGCCTCAGAGCGCCCTCGACCGGGGACGACGCGCCATTTAGAGGGCTGGCCCCGATCCGGTGTTCCGGCAGGTCGGGGCGAGACAAGCCGGGACTGGCTGTCAGGTTTTTCTCGTCGCTCTTCGAGCCTGCGCAGTGAGATTTCAAGAGCGAACACGCACGTAGATTTCTGCGGGGATGCGCCCTCGGACGCGGGTTCGACTCCCGCCGCCTCCACCAACCTTCGCCAACCGCTCGCTGCGCTCGCGGCTTCGGTTGGCAGGCCGCGTCATGCGAGCGGCACGCGAAGGTTGTCCGCCGTAGCTCCGACCTGTCCACCGTAGCTCCGCAGGAGCGAAGGTGGAAGGAGCGAAGGCGGACTAATCTCCCCAGTTCTGGCGCCATTCCAACGCAGTTGACTTCTGAGTCCGCAACTCGCCTGAGCACCGGCGCGGACCCACTCGGCTCTGTGCTCTCCCGACGCGACGCCGGCACACCGCCCACTCGCGTTTGTACCGCTCGCGGTGGAGCCCGCCGCCTCCCCTTCCTCCGCGTTACAGGACACGAGGGCGCCTGTGCTGCCGGCGAATGCGTGCTGAAGGTGGTTCAGCTGGTAACGGGGATTCGAGCTAGGAGGCCGGTACCAAAGCCAGATTCAACAACGCACCTTGGGGGTATCAGTCGTATGCCCTTGAAGCACTATTCTATTCAAGGCATACTTCGGCATGGCCTGGGAGGTCGAGGGCACCGACACGTTCGCGGACTGGTTCGTGCGGTTGTCCGAGGACGAACAGGTCGATGTGGGTCGTGTGGTCGAGCTGCTGGTCGAACACGGTCCGTCGCTGCCCTTCCCCTACTCGTCGGGCATCCACGGCTCACGCCATCGGCACATGCGCGAGTTGCGCATCCAGCACGCTGGGCGGCCGTACCGGGTGCTCTACGCCTTCGACCCGCGCCGCGCGGCGATTCTGTTGCTCGGCGGCGACAAGACCGGGCAGGACCGCTGGTACGAGCAGCACGTGCCGGTGGCCGACGACCTGTACGACGAATACCTCGCGGCCCTGGCGAAGGAAGGCCTGCTATGAAGCGACAGTCCTGGACGGAGATCAAGGCACGCGTCACGCCGGCAACGCGCGCGCGCATCGAGTCGGAGGCGCGGAGCCTCAGCGACCAGCTCCACCTGTCGCAGCTGCGCAAGGCCAAGGGGCTGACGCAGGAAGCGATGGCCGAGCTCCTGGGCGTGACTCAGGCGGAAGTATCGAAGATGGAACGCCGCAGCGAGTTGTACATCGGCACGCTCAGGAAGTTCATCGAGGCGATGGACGGCGAGCTCGTGCTCGCCGCGCGCTTCCCGGACGGGACCGAGGTGCCGATCCGATTGGCCGAGCCTGAGCAGGTGACCTAGGACTGGCCCGCAGCGGCCCGGACGGTGTCGCTGGCGGCGGGAACGGGCTCCCGCGGCCTCCCCTATCCCTCCCCGACTAGGGAGGATTCAGGAACACTGGGGAGAACGGGAGTGTACCGGGGAGAACTGACCTAAATGGCCGGCCGCCGGACCTCGCCGCCCACATGTGGTATTCGCTCGGGACTGACGTCTCCTCCAATGTCGGCAATTGGCCGATCGCGGCCATCACTGCACGAAGGCACGCCTCAGTCGTCGTCCCGGTCGGCAACAGGGAATGACAAGAACCCGTAAGGCGTCGGCAGTGCACGCCGCACCGGCACCGGGTATGCCGCGTCGGCGCCCTTGATGCTGTGCCAGAGGATGCGATTGAGCGCGTCCTCGTCGATGCGGTCATAGTCGCGGAAGTCCATCCGCGCCGCCTGCGCAGCCCCGTAGGCGTGCGACGCATTCCGCTCGGTGAGGTCGATACGCGCGGGGAGCGCGGTGAATCCGGACAGATCCGGCTTGGTCATGAAGCTGTTGACCATCGGCTGCGCGGCGGCGTCGTGCTGCGTCATCGGCGGAAGTCCGAGCAACAGCTCCATCGTGCGGAGCATGCTGACCGTGGAGTACATGGTGCTGTCCACCACCTTGCGCTTCACGTACGGGCTGATGACGAGTCCGATCGTGCGATGCGAGTCCACGTGGTCCGGGCCGTTCTGCGCGTCGTCCTCGATGACGAAGATCGCGAACTTCGACCACAGGGAGCTCTTCGTGATGGCCTCGACGATCGTGCCGACCGCGACGTCGTTGGACGCGACCTGCGCCTTCGGCGTGAAGGCGCCAGGCGTCGTCCCGGCGGTGTGGTCCTCTCCGAGCGACATGACCATCAGGCTGGGCACGGTGCCCGCCTGCTCCATCTCGCGGAACTCGGCGACGAAGCGCTCGGCGCGAGCGGTATCACGATCGCGCGGCGCGCTGGCACCTGCCGGATCGAAGCGCCTGCTGGCCACCGGGTCCACACCGCGACGGTTGTAGACACCGAAGGTCTTCACCTTGAGCGCGTGTGCGAGCGCCAGTTCCCAGAGGTACGGCGTGGACTGCTCGGTGATGCCGGTGGCCGTCTGGCGCACATGGTCGCCCTCATCACGGGACTCGGGGGCGACCTGTTGGGTGGTCGTGCCGCTCGTGTTGAGGTTGCCGTGTCCCGAGTAGCCGAGCGTCCACGCGCGCTGATTGAACTCGGTGACGTAGGCCGATAGCGTCCATGGCCAGCCGTCCTGCGAGACTTCGCCGCTGCAGTAGAGGTTGTCGAGGAGGACGAACTGCTCGGCGAGCGCGTGCTGGTTGGGCGTGACGTCGCGGCCGAACAGCGTCAGACTCGGGTCCCCGTTGCCCTGCGGCAGGTCGCCGAACACCTGATCGTACGTGCGGTTCTCCTTCATGATGAACAGCACGTGCCGAATCGGCGTCGGGTCACCGACGCGTGTCGGAATGACCGAGCCCTCGGGCACGCCGGTTGTGGCGAGCAGTGCGTCACGATAGCGCGTGTTCTCGTACACCTGCGCCGAATACCTGCTCAGTGTCTTGCCGTCGGGCACGTCGACGAACGACAGCAGGCCGTTCATGTTGTGGCCGTGGTGCTGGAAGCCGCCCGCCGGGGCGATGGGATCGATGGGCCGCTTGACCCGATTCGGCCCCGTCCCGACGCCCTTGCTGCTGGCCACGATGAGGCGCTTGCCGTCCTTGGTGGTCGTGACCAGCGTGGGATACCACCCGGTCGGGACGAAGCCGAGCGGACGGCTGCGTCGCCGATCCTGCACGTCCACCACGGAGACGGAGTTGTTGTCCGCGTTCGCCACATAGAGCCGGGTGCCGTCGGGCGACAGCGCGAGCGAGTTGGGCGTGCTGCCGGCCGGCGCCTGTGGCCCGAGCGCGGTACTGATCACTTCCAGCCGCTCACGTGTCCGCACGTCGAACGCCACGACGTTGTTGGTATTCCCGCACGAGACGAAGAGGCGCCCATCGTCGGTCAGCACGACGTCGTTGGGATGCGGGTCCGTGGACAGCGCGGCCGTCACGCGGGGGGCAGAGGGATCGCTCACATCGACGATGGCGACGTTGGCGCTGCCGAGGTTCGCCACGTAGAGCGTGCGGCCATCGCTCGACAGCCTGGCGGCTATCGGGTGGTTGCCGACCCGGATGCGGGCGACCGCTCGGCCGCCGTGCGTTTCGAGAATGTAGAGATGCTCGTCGGAGTTGTTCAGCGCATAGAGCAGCGTGCCGTCAGGCGACAGCGTGATCGACGACACCGCCGTGGATGCCTTGACCGCACCGCGCAACGCGTAGCCACCACGGCCGTCCTTCCAGCCCTCCTTGTCCCACCGCTCGTAGTAGTGGATGTCGCGCACGCTGTTGGCCGCGCCCGCCGAGACGTAGATGCGTCGGCCATCGGGCGAGAACGCCAGACCACTCCACGCGCGGTCGATCGGAATCGTCGCGATCTCCTTCTCCGTCGCGAGATCGACGATATGGAGGGCATGGCGCGTGTAGCCGGTGTTCGTGAACGCGAAGAGCGACCCGTCCGGACTCACCTGCCCACTCAGGATCATGTCACCCGAGGCCAACGACCGACCCGCTGGCGTGGTCGTCCATCCGCTCGGGAGCATCGCGTTATCGCCGCTCCGGCCGGGTACGGTGACCTCGATGCCCGACACCGGGTGCTTGACGGTGAAGCGCGTCGCGGCCGCCCAGACACCGCCTGCAACACAGGCGATCATCAGGCCAGTGATGAGCGCGCGAAACCGGACGGCAGACGTCATCTGAGCGGGGAGACCTCGTGAGGACATGGCGAAGGCTACTCAGGGCATGTTTCGACACCGTGACGGCGGGGTCGCATCACGGCGACGCACAACACGGTGGTGCACCATGGGCGTGACCACGCTCTTCATTCCGAGCTTCGGCTGGCAGGCGTGCCCGACCTCGCCCTCCTCACCTGCGGCCGCAGCGTCGGTGCCAGGGCCGGCCTCGGAGAGCCGGCCCTACCCTTCACCCGAACGACAGCGTTGCCTTGTGTCGCAAACTGACCAACCTGCGAATGCGTCTGATTCGTGCAAGCACGGGAGATCTTCCATGTTCATGATTCGCAACCACCAGCGCCGTGCCGTCGGCGCCTTCGCCGCCGGCCTGGTCGCACTCGCATTGACGATGGCTCAGCCCGAGGCCATCCAGGGGGTGCGCTTCACGGCCACGGCCACAGGTCCGACCGGGGAACTCGGCCCGGTCGAGATCGTCATCAACCGCTTCTCGACAACTGTGGAGAAGAACCGGTTCATGGACACCTTCGCCGAGCGCGGCCCGGCCGGCCTTCAGGAAGCGCTCCAGCAGGCGCCGTCGATAGGCCGCCTCGCCGCGCCAGGCGACCAGGGGTTCGAGCTTCGGTATGCGGTTGAGGTGCGCGGCGACAATGGCGACCGCCACGTCATCGTCGTCAGCGATCAGGGCATGGCCTTCCTCGAAGCCGCCGATCACCCTCGCTCTGCCGACTATCCGTTCACGGTGCTGCAGTTGCAGATCGACAGGAACGGCCAGGGCCGTGGCCTGGGCTCGGCGTACTCGACCATCACCCTGGACACAGCGCAGGGCTCGTTCGTGCTGGAGAATCTCGACGACCAGCCGGTGATGCTGAGAAACCTGCAGCTACAGCGGAAGGGCAGCCGCTGATTCTGCCCGCGATGGCCAGTGTCGATCAGTCATCACGATCCGCTGGTGAGGATGACCTTGAGCGCGCCTTCCCTGCCGGCATGTTCGAACGTGTCGTAGGCCTGCATGATGTCGTGCAGCGGGAAGCGGTGCGTAACCAGTCGACTCGGCTGTAGCCGGCCAGACTGCACCACCTTCAGCAGCATCGGCGTCGTCGCCGTGTCCACCAACCGCGTCGTCAGGCTGACGTTGCGATCCCACAACTTCTCGAGATGCAGGGAGACCGCCACACCGTGCACGCCGACATTGGCCAGGCGTCCTCCCGGCGCCAGAATCGCCTGACAGATATCGAACGTGGCCGGCACGCCCACGGCTTCGATGGCAACATCGACGCCCTGGCCACCCGTCAGATCGAGCACCCGCTGAACGGCACCGCCGTCGCGGCTGTTGATGAGCGCGGTGGCCCCGAACGTCCTGGCCACCTCCAGCCGCTTGTCGTCGAGGTCGATCATGACGATGCTGGCGGGCGAATAGAACTGTGCGGTCAGCAGCGACGCGAGCCCGATCGGGCCGGCGCCGACAATGGCCACGGTGTCGCCGGGCTGGACCCGGCCGCTGAGCACTCCGCACTCGAAGCCGGTGGGCAGGATGTCGCTCAGCATCACCAGCGCTTCCTCGTCGCCGTCCGCCGGTATCGGGTAGAGACTCGTATCCGCGTGCGGAATGCGCACGTACTCGGCCTGGGTGCCGTCGATCGTGTTGCCCAGGATCCACCCGCCCTCTCGACAGTGGGAGTACATCTGCTTGCGACAGAAGTCGCAGCGCCCGCATGAGGTGATGCAGGAAATCAGGACACGGTCGCCCTCACGGAAGGTCGAGACGCCGCTGCCGACCGCGGCGATCACGCCGACGCCCTCGTGCCCGAGGACCCGCCCCTCGGTGACGGAAGGTACGTCGCCCTTCAGGATGTGCAGGTCGGTGCCACAGATGGTCGAGGTCGTGATCCGGACGATGGCGTCGGTCGGTTCACGGAGTACGGGCGTGACCCGTTCCTCCCAGGCACGACGACCGGGGCCACGATAGACGAGGCCGTGCATTGCTGCAGGAACGCCCGCCGGCATCGGCTGGGGCAGGATCGGGTCGGCGAGGGCAACAGTCGAACTTCCAAGGTATTGCATGCCGCAGCGTAGCGGTGCCTGATGCCGGACGTCTGTCCCGTCCGACACACGCACGCGGCGACAATCGCACTCAGCACGCCAGCCCGACTGTTTCCAGGGACGTGCACGGGGTCGGCACGCGGCGAGGCTCGTTCCAGCGACAGTGCGGGGGCCGGGTACGCCGCGCGTGCCCGGCCACCTGCGTCAGCGCCCGCTGCGCACCAGGAACAGGCG
>NZ_JBIINP010000331.1:0-3443 GCF_044337415.1 Luteitalea sp. | reverse complement strand
TGTGGAACGCGCCCGAACAGCGCGAGCGGCGCCGCGCCATGGAGGCGCGGCTCAGGGAGTGGATGCGGTCGATCGACGACCCGCTGCTGAAGGAGACGGGGCTGCTGTACAGAGCTGCACCCTGAGGTGGCAATTTGAAATTCGACATTCGAGATTGATCGGCGGCCGGCCTGTCGGCCTTGCCGCTCGAGGCATCCCGAGGGCCACGCGGCGTGAGCCGCGGGCCCCCGAGAATCTCGAATGTCAAATTTCGAATTTCAGAATCCGAGGTTCGCCTTCAGGAAGGCCCACTTGTCCGCGGCCTCCTCGATCTGCTTGCTCGTCGGCTTGCCCGCGCCGTGGCCGGCCTTGGTCTCGATGCGGATCAGTACCGGCTGCGGGCCCTTGTGCGCGGCCTGCAGCGCCGCGGCGAACTTGAAGCTGTGCGCCGGAACCACGCGGTCGTCGTGGTCGGCGGTCGTGACCATCGTCGCGGGATAGGCGGTGCTCGGCTTCAGGTTGTGCAGCGGCGAGTACTTGTAGAGCACGTCGAAGCCCGCCTTCGTCTCCGAGCTGCCGTAGTCGGACTTCCACGCCCAGCCGATCGTGAACTTGTGGAAGCGGAGCATGTCCATCACGCCCACGGCCGGCAGCGCCGCGCCGAAGAGGTCGGGGCGCTGGGTCATGGCCGCACCCACGAGCAGGCCGCCGTTGCTGCCGCCACCGATGGCCAGCTTCGGCGTTGCCGTGTACTTCTCGCGAATGAGGTACTCGGCCGCGGCGATGAAGTCGTCGAACACGTTCTGCTTGTTGTCCAGGCGTCCGCCGTCGTGCCATGCCTTGCCGTACTCGCCGCCACCGCGCAGGTTCGCGACGGCATAGACGCCGCCCATCTCCATCCAGGCGAGGTTGGCCGGCGAGAACGACGGGGTGAGCGAGATGTCGAAGCCGCCGTAGCCGTACAGGTACGTGGGGTTCGCGCCCGACTTCGCCAGCCCCTTCTTGTGGGTGATGAACATCGGGATGCGGGTGCCGTCCTTCGACGGGTAGAACACCTGCGTCGTCTCGTACTGCGCCGGGTCGAAGGCGACCTTCGGCTGCTTGAAGATCGTGCTGCGACCGGTGGCCACGTCGAGGCGGTACACGGCGGTCGGGTACGCGAACGAGGAGAAGGCGTAGTAGCCCTCGGCCTGCTCGCGCCGCCCGCTGAAGGCCACCGCGCCGATCGTCGGCAGCGCCACCTCGGTCTGCACGGCGCCGTCGCGGCCGTAGACGCGCAGCTTGTTCTGCGCGTCGATCTGCCAGGTGGCCACGAAGCGATCGGCGGCCATCGTCACGTCGTCGAGCACGTCCTGCTTCGGGCCCTCGGGGATCAGCGTCTTCCATGCTGATGGCGCGGCCTGCCCGAGCGTGATGGCGACGAGCCGCTTGCGCGGCGCGCCCTGGTCGGTGAGCACGTAGAATGTCGCCCCGTCGTTGCCGACGACGTTGTACGACGCGTCGAACTGGTCGAGGAAGGGCTCGACCTTCGCATCGGGCTTCGTCAGGTCCTTCACGAAGACGCGGTTCTTCGGGTCGGTGCCTTCGCTCTGGTAGATCAGCAGGTACGTGCCGTCGTCGGTCACGTCGGCGCCGAACCCCCAGTCGGGCTTGTCGGGACGCGCGTACACGAGGGGGTCGGCATCCTGCGACGTGCCGAGCTTGTGGAAGAAGACCTTCTGGTCCTTGTTCACGCCGGTGAGGGCCGCACCGGCCTTCGGCGCGTCGTAGCGGCTGTAGAAGAAGCCCGAGCCGTCGTGCAGCCACGAGGCGCCCGAGAACTTCGACCAGCGGATCTCGTCGGGCAGGTCCTTGCCGGTGGCGATCTCGCGCACCTTCCAGCGAATCCAGTCCGAGCCGCTCTCCGACAGCGAGTACGCCATGTACCGCCCGTCGTCGGAGAAGGTGGTGCTGCCGACGGCGATCGTGCCGTCTGTCGAGAGCGTGTTCGGGTCGAGCAGCACGTCCGGCGTGGCCTCGAGGCTCGCCGCGCGGTAGTAGACCGCCTGGTTCTGCAGGCCGTCGTTGCGCGTGAAGACGTAGTGGCTGCCCCGCTTGCGCGGCAGGCCGTACCGCTCGTAGTTCCAGAGCGTCGTCAGGCGCTGCTTGAGGGCGTCGCGTCCGGGCAGCTTGGACAGGTAGCCGAAGGTCACGGCGTTCTGCGCCTCGACCCAGGCCTTCGTGTCGGCGGCGTTGTCGTCCTCGAGCCAGCGGTACGGGTCGGCGACCTTCGTCCCGAAGTAGTCGTCGACCTGGTCGACCTTCTTCGTCTGCGGGTACGAGGCCGGGGCGGGCGGCACGGCGGTCTGCGCGAAGGCGGACGAGCCGGCGGCGACGAGCGGTGCGGTCATGGCAAGGGCAAGCAGTCTTCGGCGCATGCTGTGGGGATACTCCAGACGACCTTGATAGCACATCAGCAGGGCCGGGTACCGGGTACGGGGTACCGGGTA
Organism: Luteitalea sp.; assembly: GCF_044337415.1. GTDB lineage: Bacteria > Acidobacteriota > Vicinamibacteria > Vicinamibacterales > Vicinamibacteraceae > Luteitalea. The sequence goes on along the minus strand of NZ_JBIINP010000331.1, from coordinate 975 downwards.
CGGAGGGCGGTCCCCGGCACCCGGTACCCGGTACCCGCCCTTCTCGGATACGCTGCAGCCGACGGGCGGCCGCGTCCGCCACCTCTCCCAGGAGTCCTTCGTGTCCTTGAGAACCATCCTGTCTTCGACGCTGGTCGTCGCGCTCGCAGGCGCCTCGGTCGCTTCGGCGCAGCCCGCGCCGGCATCCGGCAAGCTCAGCATCATCATGTTCGGGGCGCACCCCGACGACTGCGACATCCGGTCGGCCGGCACTGCGGCCAAGTGGATCGCCGCCGGTCACAAGGTGCGATTCGTGTCGGTGACCAACGGCGACGCCGGCCATCACGAGATGGGCGGTGGCATCCTCGCCGCGAGGCGCCGCGCCGAGGCGCAGGAGGTGGGCCGTCGGCTCGGCCTCGAGTACGTGGTGCTCGACAACCACGACGGTGAACTCGTGCCGTCGCTCGACGTGCGGGAGCAGATCATCGCGCAGATCCGCGAGGTCAAGGCCGACCTCGTCCTCGGCCCCCGTCCCAACGACTACCACCCGGACCACCGCTACACGGGCGTCCTGTTGCAGGACGCGGCGTTCATGGTGACGGTGCCCAACATCCTCACGCACGTCCCGGCACTCACGAAGAACCCCGTGTTCCTGTACTACCAGGACAACTTCCAGAAGCCGAACCCGTTCTCGCCCGACATCGCGGTGGACATCACCGACACGTTCGACAAGAAGATCGACGCGCTCGATGCCCACGTCTCCCAGGTGTACGAGTGGCTCCCCTGGCATGCGGGAAACCTCGACCAGGTGCCCAAGGACGTGAAGGCGCGTCGTGAGTGGCTCAAGAAGACCCGCGCCAACGTGCCCAACGCCACGGTGCGCGCCGGCCTCGAGAAGTACTACGGCAAGGAGGGCGCTGCGAAGGTGCAGCAGGCCGAGGCCTTCGAGATCTGCGAGTACGGACGTCGCCCGACGCCCGAGGACATCAAGCGCCT
>NZ_JBIINP010000328.1:0-3500 GCF_044337415.1 Luteitalea sp. | reverse complement strand
GACTTCTGCGTCGCATACCCAGGCGGCAGGAAGACGAGCACCTGCCGGTCGGCTGCATTGCCTTCGAGGTTGCCCTCGAGCGACGCGCCATGCACCGAGATGCGCTCCACGGTCACCGGCTTCGCGCCGGCGACCGGCGGCGGCACCTCGGTCTGCACCTGGGCGCGCGCCGCGCCTGCGGATGCGAGCGTCGCCATGGCCGCCAGCGCCAGCGTCATGCCTGCCCGGGCCTTCATGGCCGCACCCCCACCACCGTCACCGAGTGCGGCGGCAGCGTCACCGACAGGCGATTGCCTGCAAGCGTCACCGCCGCCGGCGTCGGCGCCACGGTATCCGGTGCGTCGAACGTGTTCACGCTGTCGATCGCCGCGCCCGTCAGCACCTCGCCCGACGCCGACCGCGCCGTCATGCCCGTCAGGGTGGTCGCGATGTCGATCGGCGTCTTCGGGTCGACGTTGGTCAGCGAGATCCACAGCGTGCCGGTCGCATCCCTGGCCGCCATCGCGTCGACCCGCGGCAGCGTGATGGCGCCCTGCACATACCGGCCCGCGTCGAACGTGACCGGCACGAACGTCGCGCCCTGGAACGGCACGTACATGCGGAAGGCGTGATACGTCGGCGTGCGCACCATCTTCGGCCCGTCGGTGAGCAGCATCGCCTGCAGCACGTTGACCATCTGGGCGATGTTGGCCATGCGCACCCGATCGGCGTGCCTGGCGAAGATGTTGATGTTCAGCGCCACGATGATCGCGTCGCGCACGCTGTTCTGCTGGGCGAGGAAGCCCGGCGTCGTGCCCGGCAACTGGGCGTACCAGGCGCCCCACTCGTCCACCGCAAGCGCCACCGTCTTCTCTGGGTCGTACTTGTCCATGATCGCGCTGTGCTCGCGGATCAGGCGGTCCATCTTCAGCGTGTCCTGCAGGATCTCGGCGTACTCCTGCTCGTCGAACCCGACGGACTTGTACGCGGCAGGGAAGCGCACGACCGTGTAGTTGTGCAGCGACAGGCCGTCCATGTGGTCCCAGCTCCACTGGCGTCCCTTCCACGACTTCATCACCGTCTCGGTCCATTCCGCGAAGCGTGGCTCGCCGCCGCCGGGACCGACCGCGATCTTCAGCATGCGGTCCTTGTCCTGCTGTGCCGGGTTGAAGTTCCGCACGAACCGGCTGAACACGCGCAACTGGCTCGTGTAGTACTCCGGCGACATGTTGCCACCGCAGTCCCAGCTCTCGTTGCCGATGCCGAGGATCGGAATCCTGTAAGGCGCGGCGTGCCCGTTGGCGGCGCGTTCCTTCGCCAACGCCGTCGGCTGGTCGGTCGTGAGGTACTCGAGCCAGTCGGCGGCTTCCGCGGGCGTGCCGGACCCGACGTTGACCGACAGGTACGGGTCGGCGCCGATCTGCTGCGCGAAGTCGAGGAACTCGTGCGTGCCGAAGGTGTTCGGCTCCATCACGCCGCCCCAGTTCGGGTTGAGCGTCACCGGGCGCTCCTTCAGCGGACCGATGCCCTTGCGCCAGTGGTACTCGTCGGCAAAGCACCCGCCCGGCCACCGCACGTTGGGCACCTTGAGCACCTTCAGCGCCGCCACCACGTCGTTGCGGATGCCACGCGTGTTGGGGATGGGCGAGTCCGTCCCCACCCACACGCCCTCGTAGATGCCCTTGCCGAGATGCTCGGCGAACTGCCCGAACAGGTGACGGTTCAGCGTCGGCCCCGTCTTCGACGCATCGACCGAGACGAGGACGGGCGCCTGTTGCGCGTACGGTGCGGCGCCGACGACCGCGAGGCCGGCCAGGGTGATGGCGACCGACGCCGCGCGGGCGATCAGGCGTCGGCGGCGTGGGCGGGCGGATGGGGGCATCGTGGTCTCCGGGGGCGGGAACGCCGGGAGGCTATGCCGCATGTGGCGACGCGTCAACCTCGACGGCCAGGTCTGCATCGCGCGGACAGAAGTCTCTCGGGGAGAGGACTGTCGGCGGGTGCGGGACACGCCTCCCTCCCACCGGCTCGGCGATCTGCCCGGTGCCGGCGCGTCGTCGGTGTGGCTCGACTCTTGCTAACCATGGATACAGGCTCCCCAGCCTTGCTCCGGAGGATTCGATGATCAACGTTCTGCTGCGCGCCGCGTCCGGCGCGGTCCTGATCGTGCTGGCGACGGTGTCGCACACGTTCGCCAATGTCAGCCCCTCGGTGGTCTCGGTGCCCGAGCCCGCATCGATGACGCTGCTCGCCCTCGGCAGCGCCGGGATGTACCTGGCCAAGCGCCGTCGTTCGTAGGCCCCATGGCCTGCCGACCTGGCGCCCCTGAGGCGTTCAGGTCGGCTTCTCCGCGCCCCCCAGTCCCCGCAGCAACGCCTCGGTCGTCTCGTCGGCCGGGAACAGGCTCTCGATCCGCAGTTCGTCCGTGGTCACGTCCTGAGGCGTGCCGAACGTCGCGATGACCGAGAACAGCGACAGGCGCAGTCCGTCGCGTTCCAACACCAGCGGCAGCACCGGCAGCAACGGCGCATCCTCGGGGCCGCTGCGCGTCTCGGCATCGACCGACGGCGCGAGTTCGTCGATCAGCGCCTGCATCTCGCCGCCGGCCGAGGCGGCCGCCTCGCGTTGCGCACGCTGCCACAGGAGCGGTGCCGCCGAACGCCAGTTCGCGACGAACGGGCGCAACCCCGCCGGGTGGAAGAACAGCCGCGCCAGGTTGCGCGACGTGCCCCCCACGCGTGTCCACAGGTCGTCGCCGAGCAGGGCGAAGAGCCGCTCGAAGGGTTCGTTCGTGAGCCGCACGTTCCACGCGCGATCGACGGCGACCGCCGGGAAGGGCTCGTGACTGGCGAGGATGCGCCGCACGGCCGAGAGCACTTGCCGCATCTGCGGGTCGTCGAGCGGGCTGGATCGGAACACCGGGGCGAAGCCGGCGGCGACCAGCCATTCGTTGCGGACTCGCAACGGCACCTCGAGCGCCTCGGCCAGGTGGAGCACCATGGCCCGGCTCGGTGTCGCGCGTCCTGACTCGAGGAAGCTCAGGTGCCGCTGCGACACGCCGGCCTCGACGGCCAGCGTGAGTTGGGAGAGGCGGCGATGCTGGCGCCACTCGCGCAACAGCGGCGAGAACGACGATGGGGCGACGGCGGGCACGGTGGGCGACACCACGGGCAGCAGAGTGTTCTCCCTCTCGTGCGCCATTGTCGGCGCTCCACGGCATCGCCACAATGACCTCGCAGGTAATTGCCGGCGTGACCTGGCCGAGTCGACACTGCGGGCATCAGGCGGCCGCCCGCCCGCATCCCGCGGGCGATGCACGGCCGCCCGGAGGCCATCATGTCGCCACGCGTGCTTGCCCTGTCGGTCGTGATCGTCCTGTTCGGCCTGCTCACGACCATCGCCCTGATGGACGTGGGCTTCCTGGGCATCATCAGGCCACACTTCCAGAACTGGGGCCCGGGGCAGGTCTTCGCCGACCTCGTGATCCTGGCGGTGCTGTCGTGTTTCTGGATGCACGGCGA
>NZ_JBIINP010000327.1:0-3504 GCF_044337415.1 Luteitalea sp. | reverse complement strand
GTCGGCAGGTCGGCCGTCGAGTGCGCGACACGCAGTAGCAATTCAGGCGGGCGCAGCGACATTCAGAGTTCAGAATTGAGCGCGGGGCGAGCAGCGCCAGGCTCACGCCCAACCGCATGCGCGAGTGCCGGCAGTCGAGTACGCGACACGCAGTCGTAGTTCAGGCGGGTACGCGACATTCAGAGTTCGAAATGAAGCGCGGGGCGAGCACGTCAGGCCGGCCCCGTGCACCGGCTCACTCCCGGCCATCACCGATGACTGGCCAGAGGGTTCTCCCAGCGAAGCCCGGGAAACCTTGCGAAGTCTCCGTCGCTGGAGCACAAGGTCAGGCCGTGCTCGATGGCCAGCGCCGCAAGCTCGGCGTCGGGCACCAACCGATTCGTCATGAGCGGGAGCCGGAGGAGCTGGCCCAGCACGTCGGCGTGGCGGGCCGTCGGCACCGGCGTCCATGCCTGCTCGCACGAGAGCCACTGCTCCACCTGCCCCCACGCCTCGGCGGGCGTGACCGGATGGCGAACCACGGCCGGGTTGCTGACGAGGCGAACGAACGCCAGCAGCGATGCCCAGGGAAGGCCGACCCGCACGGTTCCATTCAGCCGCTCATCGAGCCAGGCGCGCGCCGTTTCGTGCTCGGGCGCCTGCAGATTGACCGCATAGACGAGCAGGTTGGCGTCGACGAGAATCACCGGTGGTCTTCGCCTTCGACGCGTGCGAGCACTTCGGCGACATTGTCGAGGCTGCCCACCAGGCTGTGACCGAGCGCGAAGCCCGCGGTTCGGAAGGGCGTCCGTGACCCATCCCGCCGGCTCGTGGCATCAAGTCCCGCACGGAGCAGGGCGTTGACGGTGTCCTTGAAGGACGTGCCACGCCTCTCCTGCTCTTCCCTCAACCTGCACGCGACATCATCGTCGAGCGTGAGGGTCGTTCTGGTCATGCTGTGATGCTAGCACGGTGATGCGCTGATGCTGACTGGGGAGGTCATGCGCGCGGCGCGGGCGGCGTGCATGCCTGCGGCCATGTGGAGCAGGCCGTCCCGATGCAGGACAGTCCGCCGCACCGGTGAGTCACAGGCGTGGGGCTGGGGGTCCCCACGCACGTGCACGCGTCCCACGCCGGTGCAAGGATGTCCGGCCTGCGAAACGGCCGCACAAGGCACGCCGCCCGCGACGCGTTCAGCGCCGAGGCGAGTGACCGGCTGACGCCGCGTCCTGTGATTAGAAGAAGAACTGCGCGACCAGATCGCGGACCTCGCCGATCGACTCGGCGCGGTTGACGCTGGCGCGGAAATCGGCGCCGCCCTCGTACCCCTTCGAGTACCAGCCGTTCAGCGCGCGAATCTTGTTGACCACCCAGCGCTCGCGTCCGCGCTTGGGCGCGCGGAGCGACGCGGCGCGAGCGTCGGCCGGCGACACCTCCTCGTCGGACGTGCCCGGCGCGACGTGGCGGAAGCCCTCGGCCTCGTCGATGCGCTCGTTGAGCAGCAACTGGATGTAGTCGAGCAGGAACTGGCCGCGGTCGCGCATCGTGATCACGCGCGCCGCGCGTCCGGCAGCCAGGTCGGCTGCCTGCGCGAGGATCCACGGATTGCGGAGCACGCCGCGCCCGACCAGCACGCCCTCGGGTCCGCTGCGCAGCCGATCGATCACGTGCTCGGGCTCGGTGCAGTCGCCGCTGCCGAACACCGGTATCGACACCTGTGAGGCGACGTGCGCGATGAGCGACCAATCGGAGCTGCCCGTGTAGGCCTGCTTCGCGGTGCGTCCGTGCACCGTGACGGCGGCGGCGCCCGCGTCTTCCACCATCCGCGCGAGCGTCGGCGCGTTGATCTCGGCGTCTGTCCACCCGGCGCGCATCTTCACCGTGACCGGGATCTTCACGGCCTTCGCCATCGCCTCGACGATCGACGCAGCGTGGCGCGGGTCGCGCATCAACGAGCAGCCGGCGTTGTGCTTGGCGATCTTGGGCACCGGGCAGCCCATGTTGATGTCGACGATGTCGGCGCCCATGCCCTCGACGACGCGGGCGGCGTCGGCCATCTTCGCAGGGTCGCCGCCGAAGATCTGGATGGAGACGGGACGCTCTTCCTCGGTGTACTCGGCGAACTCGAGGGTGCGGTCGATGCCGCGGACCAGGCCCTCGGAGCTCACCATCTCGGTGACCACGAGGCCGCAGCCGCCCTGGCGCTTGATGAGGCGCCGGAAGGCGGTGTCGGTCATGCCGGCCATCGGCGCGACGCCGGCGGGGGCGTCGAGCGCGATGCGGCCGATCTTGGGCGGCGCGGCGGTCACGGTGGTGACGGCCGGGCTCGGAGAGCCGGCCCTACCCTCGGCGTCGCGCGTTCCTGTCGCGAGCGCGCTCACTGGTTCGTGCCGGGCTTGGGGGCCGCGCCAGCCTCGCCGGCCTTGGCGGCCTCGGCGATGGCCTTCTCCGCTTCCTTCACGCCGGTCTCGAAGGCCTGCTTCAGCGAGGGACTCTTCCACTCGATGATGGCCTGGGCGCGGAGGCGATCGAGGTACTTGAGCACCTCGCCGGCGCGGCGCTGGTTGAAGACCTTGTCGGCGATCTGGTCGCGCGCTTCCTCGAAGGTGGCCTGCTTCTTCGGGATGCGGGCCTCGAGCTTGAGCAGGCGGTAGCCGTTGCCGGCGTCGAGCGGCTCGGTGACCTGCCCCACCTTCATCGGCGACAGGAGCTTCTGGATGTCGGGGTTCAGCTCCTCGGCGCTGAGAGGGCCGATGAGGCCGCCGTTGGCCTTGGAGGCGGCATCTGACAACTCGCCGGCGACGGTCGCGAAATCTTCCTTGGCCACACGCTGGCGCACCTGCACCACCTTGTCGCGCGCGGCGTCCATCGCGGCCTTCGCGGCGGTGGGTCCCTCGGCGGGTGCAGTCGTCGCGGCGCGGACGAAGATCTCGCGCAGCGTGACCGACTCGTTGGTGAGGAACTCCTCCTTGTGCGCGTCGTAGTAGCTGCGCGACTCCTCTTCCGAGATGCTGATGCGCGAGTACACGTCCTGCTGCTGGACGCGGTTGATCAGCATCTGCTTCTCGAACGCCTTGCGCAGCCCGGCGATCGTCAGGCCTTCCTGCTTGAGCGCGGCCTGGAACTTCTCCTCGCTATCGAGCTTGTTCTCCTTGCGGATGTTGGCAAGGATGCCGTTGAACTGCTCGTCGCTCATCTTGAGCCCGAGCTCCTTGCCACGCTGCACGAGGAGCATCTCGTCGATCGCGTTGACGATGACGCGCGGCGTGACCTCGTCGAGCATCTTGCGCAGCGCCTGATCGTTCTGGAGATCGGCCGTGGCGATGTTCGGGTTGTTGGCGCGCAGCGCCGCGACCTGCAGTTGCTCGATGTCGGTCTTGGTGAGGATCTCGCCGTTGATCTTCACCAGCACCTGCTCGATCACCTCGGCGCGGAGGCCGGCCATCGAGAGTCCCACCGCGAGGGCCAGGGCCCCGAACGTCCGCAAGTTCAGTCGCTTCATCGCTTTACTCATGGTAACCCGGG
>NZ_JBIINP010000326.1:0-3516 GCF_044337415.1 Luteitalea sp. | reverse complement strand
TCGTTAAGCGTTAAGCGTTATGGTCATCGGCTGCCTTGCCCACCTCGCCGTCGTCGCAGGACTGACGGTCGGCCTCGAGCGCGCCTTCGGTTCGAACGTCGACGAGCTGTTCCGCCCGTGGGCGTCGTTGCTGGCGTCGACCCTGCTCGTGCTCGGCGTGTCGAACTTCCTGCAACTCGCACGCGGCTACGGCCAGGGCGACCAGTCGCGCGCCGCCATCCTGTCGCGCGCGACGACCGGCGAGCCACCACGGGACGGCGGCCCGATGATCGTGACCGGCCGGGCGCGGCCCGCGGACGGCGCACCGTTCCGGTCACCACTGACCGGCACCCCGTGCGTGGCCTACGAATACCGGCTGTACCGCCGAGTCAAGGCGCCGTTCGGCGCGCGACGCGGCATCTCGGTCATCTGGCTCGGACTCGCGACGCAACCCTTCATCGTCGAGGCCTCGGGGCGGGCAATCCGCGTACTCGCCCAACCCGAACTGCTCGACCTGCGTCGCAACATGGCACGGCCCCCCGACGTGCAGGCCAATGCCGTCGCCTGGGTGAAGGCCACGACCTTCCAGCCCCTGGCCATGTCCGAGATGGCCGGCACGTTCACCGACATGTCGCGGGCCTACGTCGAGCCGCAGCGACAGGGCGTGCGACTCGACTGGGGACGCCAGGACACCACGGCTGATCCCGCCACGCTGCAGATGGACGAGGGCGTGGTGCCGATCGGCCAGGAGATCTCGGTGGCTGGCCATTGGTCGCCGGAACTGCAGGCGATCGTCCCTGGGCCCGGTGGGCTCGCCGCGGCGCGCGTGACCGTGGCGATCGGGCCGGCGACACAGCTCACGGCACGCGCCAGTGCCCTGCCGAGTTCGGTCGCGGCCGTCGCCATCTTCGGCGTCCTGCTGCTCGGCGCCGGCCTGGCGCTGGCGTGGGCCATGCGCGAAGGCCTGCTGGCGGCGATTCCAGCCGCGTTTCGCTAGGGGTAGGGCCGGGTGTCCCACCCGGCCGCTATTCGCAGCGGCGCGGTCGGAGACCGCGCCCTACCTTCCCGTCATTCCGGCCCCGCGGCATCGCAGCATCGCGGCATTTCTACCTCACCACGATGCCGCCAACGATGGTCACATCTGACCTGATGTGGCGGATGCGGTCCTCAGGGCAGGCGATCAGGTCGTCGGACAGGATGGCGACGTCGCCGAGCTTGCCGACTTCGATCGACCCACGGTTCGCCTCGTCGAAACTCATCGCGGCCGCATCGATCGTCATCATGCGCAGGGCCTCGAGCCGCGTGACGGCCTCCGACGGACCGAGCACGCGTCCCGACTCGGTGCGGCGCGTCACCGCCGTGGCGATCGTCAGGAACGGATTGAACGGATTCATGGCGGTGTCGCGATCGGCGCCGAACATGTGGTCCGTGTTGAGGGCCACGCGCACGCCGGCGTCGCGCCACGTCTTCACGCCGATGAATCTTTCGAGCCTCGGCGCGCCGAGTGCCGCGATCAACGCGTCGGCGTCCTTGTAGAACCACGCGGGCTGCGTGTCGACCAGCACCCCCAGCGCCGCAGTGCGCCGGGCGACCTCGGGCGTCGGGAAGTACGCATGGATCAGCGTGTGTCTGGCATCGGGTCGCGGATGCGCCCGCTGCGCCGCCTCGAACGCGTCGAGCACCACGTCCACGCCCGCATCCCCGGTCACGTGGGCGCTCATCTGCCACCCGCGCGCGTGGCCGGCCGCCATCACCGCGTGAATGACCTCGGGCGGCACCGACAGGAACCCGCGGTAGCGATCCCCCTGCACGCCGTAGAGCGCACGCGACTGCGGGCCGTACGGCTCGCGCATGAACGAGGTGCCGAGCAGGATCCCACCGTCGACGGTGAGCTTCAGCGGCCCGACCTTCAGGCGCTCGTCGCCCTGGCCCGGCTTCAGCGGCAACGCCTCGATGACGCGGACCGCGTCGGCAGCCTGTATCCCTGCCGGCAGCATCAGCGTGACGGTGGCCCGCACGTGAAGGCGCCCGCTCGCCTTCAGCGCCTCGTAGGCGCGATACCCGTCCACGGAGGCCCCGCGCTCGACCACGCTGGTGATCCCCGACTCCAGGTACACACGGTGCAGGGCCTCGATCTGCTCCAGCGGCAGTCCTGCGGTCGGCGCCGGCAGGTAGCGTGCGAGCGCGGCGCGCGCGTTGCGCAGGAGTCCGGTGGGTTCGCCTCGGGAATCGCGCACGATCTGCGCTCCCACCGGATCCGGCGCGTCTGCGGTGATGCCGGCCGCGCGCAACGCCGCCGAGTTCAGCACGAAGGCGTACGCCCCATCGGCCACCGCCGGACGATCGGGCACCGCGGCGTCGAGTTCCGCGCGCGTCGGGAAGCGACCTTCCTTCAGGCGTGTCGGATAGACGCGCGGGCTCCAGATCCAGCCCGGCCCCGGCGATCGCCGCGCCTCGTCGCGCAGCCACTCCTGCAGTTCGCCGACCGACGCCAGCGTGCGGAACGGACGGACGGCCTCGACGGGCGCCGCGCCCAGCGCGTGGACGTGACTGTCGATCAGGCCCGGGATGACGGTACGTCCGCGTGCGTCGACGACCCGGGTCGACGGTCCGGCCCACGCACGCACCACGTCGTTGCTGCCGACCTCCACGATCCGCCCGTCGCGGATCGCGAGGGCCTGCGCCCTCGTGTCGGCGCGGTCCATCGTCAGGATCGTGCCGTTGACCACCACGAGGTCCGCGACACCCGGGACACGCTGGGCCGTGAGTGGCGCGAGCGCGCCACCGGCGAGCGCGGCCCCGAGCACCAGTCCCAGCAGCACCCTGGCCGTCATGCCAGCCAGGTGTCCAGATGCTCGGCGACGAACGCGTCGTCGGCCAGGTGGGGATAGGCGCGGTACACGCGGTCGATCTCCTCGACCTGGCCCGGGCTCAGCACCTCGTGCGCGTCGAGGCAGCGGATCGTCTCGAGCAATCCTTGCCGACGCAGCACCTCGTGGATGCCGGCGATGCAGCCGGCAAAGCCGTTGGCCGCGTCGAAGAAGGCCGCGTTGGCATCGGTCACCTCGACCCCGGTCGCCAACAGCGCCGCCGGTACCGCAGGCGCCGCCGCCGCGGCCTGGCACTGCGCGAGCAGGCGCACGGCGCCAGACGTCCACACGGCCCAGTGGCCGAGGAGGCCGCCACACACGCGACGTACGCGCCCGCCCCCGCCGGGGAACGCCGTGACGAGGTCGGCGACGATGTTGTCGTCGTTGCCGGTGTAGAGGGCGATGTCATCGCGCCCCGCGTCCATCACGGCGCGCACCACGTCGAGCGTCTGGTACCGGTTGAACGGCGCCATCTTGATGGCGACGACGTTCGGGATCTCGGCGAATCGTCGCCAGAACGAGTACGGCAGGCGCCGGCCGCCGACCGAGGGCTGCAGGTAGAAGCCCACCACCGGGATCCGCGCCGCCACGGCCTCGCAGTGCGCGACGAGCGCGTCGTCGTCGGCAGTCGAGAGGGCGGCGAGGCTCAACAGCCCCGCGTGATAGC
>NZ_JBIINP010000324.1:0-3521 GCF_044337415.1 Luteitalea sp. | reverse complement strand
CCACATGGACGGCAGGCCCATCCGCGCCTGTGCGACGCCCATCTCGATGATTGCGGGCAAGAAGATCGTGACCATCGAGGGGCTGGCGCCCGCCGGTGGCGAGCACCCGCTGCAGGTGGCCTGGAAGCAGCACCAGGTGCCTCAGTGCGGGTACTGCCAGAGCGGCCAGATCATGCAGGCGGCAGCGCTCCTCGCCTCGCGTCCCAACGCCACCGAGGCGCAGATCGAGTCCTACATGGAAGGGATTCTCTGCCGTTGTGGCACGTACCAGCGCATCCGCGCGGCCATCAAGGAGGCCCAGGCGGCCGGGAGGCAGGCATGAACGCCGCTCGCGTCTCGCGTCGTGCGTTTCTCGGCGGCGCCGCTGCCAGCGGCGCGTTCATCCTCGGCACCCGCCTCGTGCCCGTGTCGGTGTTCTCGGCCGACGTCGCCGCGCAGGCCGCGTGGGAGCCGGGTGTCTACCTCGCCATCCTGCCCGACGGCCTCGTGCAGATCGTGGCCCATCGATCGGAGATGGGCACGGGCATCCGCACGTCGCTGCCGTTGGTCGTCGCCGACGAACTCGACGCCGACTGGGCGAAGGTGACGATCGTCCAGGCCATCGGCGACAAGAAGTACGGCTCGCAGAACACCGACGGCTCGTGTTCCATCCGCGATTTCCACGAGGCGATGCGCGTGGCGGGCGCGAGCGCGCGCACGATGCTCGAGCAGGCCGCCGCGAAGGCGTGGAACGTGCCCGTGGCCGAGGTGGCCGCGCGCAACCACGCCGTCGTGCACGAGAAGAGCGGCAAGTCCGCCGGCTTTGGTGAACTCGTCGCCACCGCGCGCACGCTGTCGGTGCCCGAGGCGTCCTCGCTGCGCTTCAAGAAGCCCGAGGACTACCGCTACGTGGGCAAGCCCGTGCCCGTGGTGGATCTCGACCCCATCGTGAAGGGCACGGCGACCTACGGCATCGACGTCGAGCGCCCGGGCATGGTGTTCGCGACGATCGCGCGTCCGCCCGTGCTCGGCAGCCCGCTGTCGACGGTGGACGATGCGGCCGCCCGTGCGACGTCGGGCGTGCAGGACATCGTCAGGCTGCCGCTCGCGACGCCGCCCTACGGCTTCAAGGCCCTGGGTGGCGTCGCTGTGCTCGGCAACTCCACGTGGGCCGCCATCAAGGGCCGCGAGGCGCTCAAGGTCCAGTGGGGGCCGAGCCCGAACGCGAGCTTCGACTCGGCGACGTTCAAGAAGACGCTGATGGACGTCGTCAAGACGCCGGGTCGCGTGGTGCGCGACCAGGGCGACGCCGAGAAGGCGCTCGCCGGTGCGTCCAGCGTGCACGAGGCGACGTACTACACGCCGATGCTCGCCCACGCGCCGATGGAGCCACCGATGGCGGTGGCCGAGGTGAAGGACGGCAAGGCGGAGATCTGGACCTGCACGCAGAACCCGCAGGCCGTGCAGGACACGGTGGCCGAGGCGCTCGGCATCAAGGCGCAGGATGTCACCTGCCACGTGACGCTGCTCGGCGGCGGCTTCGGGCGCAAGTCCAAGCCCGACTACTGTGCCGAGGCTGCGTTGCTCGCAAAGCAGGTCGGCAAGCCGGTCAAGGTCGTGTGGACGCGCGAGGACGACCTGCAGTTCGACTACTTCCACGCGCCGGCGGCGATGTACATGAAGGCCGCGGTCGATGCGTCTGGCGTGCCGACCAGCCTGCTGGCGCGCACCGCGTTCCCGCCGATCGGCTCCACCTTCGATGCCAAGGAGCAGTACGGCGGCTTCCAGGTGAGCATGGGGTTCTCGGACATCCCGTACCGGATTCCGAACCTGAGGGTCGAGAACAACCCGGCGCCGTCGCCCGTGCGCATCGGCTGGCTGCGATCGGTGGCGCACATCCACCACGCGTTCGCGGTGCAGAGCTTCACTGACGAACTTGCGGCGGCAGCCAAGGCCGATCGCGTCGAGTACCTGCTGAAGCTGATCGGCGACCCGCGCGTGATCGACCTCGCCGCGGAGGGCGTGAAGGGCGCGCGACCGAACCCGAAGCACCCGTTCGACACGGCGCGCCTGCGTCGCGTGATCGACGTGGTTGCAGAGAAGTCGGGCTGGGCGAAGAAGCCCGCCACGGCCGGGCGCGCGCTGGGCATCGCGGCGCACTACAGCTTCCTGAGCTACATCGCGGCGGTGGTCGAGGTCGAGGTGAATGCTCGCGGGCAGGTGAAGATCCCGACGGTGCACATCGCCGTCGATCCGGGGCTGGTCATCAGTCCCGATCGCGTGAAGGCGCAGTTCGAGGGCGCCGCGGTGTTCGGCACGAGCATCGCCATGCTGAGCGAGATGACCGCGAGCGGCGGGAAGATCGACCAGCAGAACATCTCCACGTACGTGCTGGCGCGCCAGGTCGAAGCGCCGCGCGAGACGCACGTCCACATCGTCCCGAGCACCGCCGCGCCGGCCGGCGTGGGCGAGCCCGGCGTGCCCCCGATGGCCCCGGCGATCGCCAACGCGATATTCGCGGCGACCGGCAAGCGCCTGCGCGACCTGCCGATCCGGCGAGTGTCGATGGCCTAGGCAGAGGTAGGGCGGGGTGTCCCCACCCCGCCGTCTTTTCGTGGGATCCGGCTCAAGGCCCAGGGCTCGAGGCTCAGAGAGCATGCCGTGAAGTCAGTATGCTTTCTGAGCCCTGAGCCCTGAGCCCTGAGCCCTGAGCCCTGAGCCCTGAGCCCTGAGCCCAGCGCCCTGCGCTGAGCCCTGAGCCCGGTTGCCTCACAGCCGCAGGTAGAGCCCCCGCGCGTTCAGCCAGCGCACCATCCACCACACGAGCCCGACGTGCAGTCCGCCCAGGAGCATGGCCCACCAGGCCGGCGCATCCTTCGGCGCGAGGTTCATGAGCGACGCGACGGCGAGGACGTGGAGCACGTAGGCGGCCAGGGCGTTGGTGCCGAGGTCGTGGAAGAGCGTGAGGCGCCAGCCTCGTACGTCGCACGCCTGTCGGAAGGCCGCGTAGAGCGCGAGCGACACGCCAGAGGCGAACAGCAGGTACGAGGTGCTTCCCGCCTCCTGGCTCATGGTCCACATGTCGAACGGTCGCGGATTCTCCACGAACGGTGGCACGGCCCACCCGCCGCCATTGGCCAGACACGACATCGCATAGCCCCCGGCCATCAGCGCTGCGCCGGCCATCACCATGCGCCACGGGTTCCGGCGTGCCACGACGGCATCGTAGGCCAGCGTTCCAGCGACCGCCGGCAGGGTCCAGGTGAGGAAGCCGAGCGGCCCGCCGTCGATCACGCCGTAATCACGGACCGTCTCGAACCAGAACGCGTGCGACAGCCACAGGTGCAGCCCGGCGCTCGCAGCCGCGAACGCGATGCGCACGCCGGCGCCACGCGTGACGACCGGCACGAGCCAGAGCGAGGTGACGGCGATGTGGACCAGCGCCTGGAAGGGCAGGCGCCAGACGGCGAGCGACAGGAATCCGCGCCAGCCCGTGGCCTCGAGTGCGGCCCAGTCCTTCCACGGCGATCCGAATTCGTAGA
>NZ_JBIINP010000323.1:0-3549 GCF_044337415.1 Luteitalea sp. | reverse complement strand
AGCCGACGCGCGTCTCACGTCGCTCACGTGGCCCTGGCGCATCAGTCTTCCGGCGCCGCCACCCACGCGCCTGGCGCCAGCGTTCGATGCGGACGCCTTCGCACGCACCGCGCTGCTCTGGCCGATCGCGCCACTGGAGGGCCCGCACGAGGTGGCCGGGACCTTCGGCGAGGCGCGCGGCGAAGTGGGAGCCGAGCGCCTGCACGCGGGGCTCGACGTGCGCGAAGTGCAGGGCACGCTCGTCCGTGCCGTACGCGACAGCGTCGTCGAGAGCCCTTTCTCGACCTTCGGGTTCGACACCATCAACGAGGGCGTGCGCATCGGCGACGTCGCATACATCCACATCCGCGCGGGCCGCACGCGAACTGCCGAACTCGATCCTGCCCGGTTCGCGCCGACGCGCGACGAGACCGGCGAGATGACGGGCATGCGCGTGCGACGCGGCGCCAGGTTCCGCACCGGCGACGTGGTCGGCACAATCAACGCGTTCAACCACGTGCACCTCAACGTGGGATGGTCGAGCGAGGAGCACAACCCGCTGCGCTTCCGGCTCGTGCAGTTCCGCGACGGCATTCCGCCGACCATCGAGCCGCACGGCATCCGTCTGTTCGACGAGGCGTGGAGCCCGCTCAATCCGGATCGCACCGGCCCCCTCACCGGGCGCGGCCGCAACCGCCGGCCGACGCGCCTGCCCCCTGCGGAACCGGTGGTCGTGTCGGGACGCGTGCGTGTGGTGGTCGACGCGTGGGATCAGGCCGACGGCAACATGTCGTACCGCCGCCTCGGCCTGCACTCGGTGGCCTGGCAGGTGATCGACGGCACGGGCGGGCCGGTGGCCGGCTTCGAACTGCCGCGCGAGACGCTCAGCTTCGACCGCATGCGCCGCGACTCCGACGCACCGCGCCAGGTGTACGCGCGCGGCAGCGGCATCCCCGTGTATGGCGCGAGCCGCACGCAGTTCCTCTACGTGGCGACGACGACGTATCGCGATGGCCGGGCGGAGGAGGGCGTGTGGGACACGTTCGGTCTGGCGCCCGGGCCGTACGTGGTGCGCGTCATCGTCCGCGACTTCAGCGGCAACCAGACGAGCCGCGATCTTCGAGTCGAAAAGAAGTAGGTCGCGTCGAGATGTTGACGGTCGACGTGAACGTCGACCGCCACGAACTGCAGGTTCTGTCCCGAGACCTGCGGGTTCTGTTCGTGGGCGTCGACCTTGAGGTCGACGCTAACCTGAATCATCCCCATGACTCATCGCCTCAGCCTCGACCGCATCGCCGGCGCCTCGTCGGTCATCGACCCGGTGTTCCTCCACTCGCCGCAGTTCCGGGCCGAGTCGCTTGACGATGTGCTGGGGTGCCGGTTGATCGTCAAGGTGGAGACGCTCAACCCGATCCGCTCGTTCAAGGGGCGGGGCGCGTCGCTGTATGCGAGCACGCTGTGCGCGGGCGACACGGTGGTCACTGCGAGTGCGGGCAACTTCGGGCAGGCGGTGGCCTACGCGTGCCGCAGTCGCGGCGCGTCGGCGATCATCTTCGCGAGCGTCAACGCCAACCCGCTGAAGGTCGCGCGGATGCGGGCGTTCGGCGCCGACGTGCGTCTGCACGGCGACGACTTCGACGCCGCCAAGCTCGAGGCGAAGCGGTATGCCGAGGCGCAGGGCCTGCCTTTGCTCGAGGACGGGCTCGAGCCGGCCACTGCGGAAGGCGCGGCCACCATCGCCGTGGAGCTGCTGCGCTGGCCCGAGGCCATCGACGACCTGCTCGTGCCGCTCGGCAACGGCGCGTTGCTCACCGGCATCGGCAGATGGACGAAGGCGTACGCGCCATCCACGCAGGTGATCGGCGTCTCCGCAGCCGGCGCGCCGGCGATGGTCGAGTCCTGGCGCACCGGCAGCATCGTCATGCACGACCGCATCGACACCATCGCGGACGGCATCGGCGTGCGCGTGCCGATCGCCGAAGCTGTCGCCGACATGCACGGTGCCGTAGACGACGCGGTGCTGGTGAGGGACGAGACCATCCTCGCGGCGATGCGCCTGGCGCACAAGCACCTCGGGTTGGTGATCGAACCGTCTGGCGCCGCGGGCCTCGCCGCCATCCTCGAGGATCCGTCGCGCTACCGCGGCCGGCTCGTCGCCACGATTCTGTGCGGAGGCAACCTCACGCCCGAGCAGATGGCGATGTGGCTTGGACCTGTGCAGAGCGCGGCCTCACCACCGAGGTAGGGCGCGGTCTCCGACCGCGCCGCTGAGCGACAGCGGCGGCGTGGGGACACGCCGCCCTACCTGTGAGGCAGAATCTCCGACATGAACTGGCTGCTTGCGGGCATCCTCGCGTACCTGGCGATCCAGATGGCCATCGGCCTCTGGGTGTCGCGTCGCGTCAACACCGAGGTCGACTACATCCTTGCGGGGCGCACGCTCGGCCTCGGCGTGGCGTCGTTCTCGATCTTCGCCACATGGTTCGGCGCCGAGTCGATCCAGGGCGCGGCGGGGACGATGTACAGCGATGGGTTGTCGGGAGCGTCGGCCGACCCGTTCGGATACGTGCTGTGCATCTTCTTCGTCGGCATCTTCTTCGCGCGGCCGCTGTGGAACGCCGGCTACACCACGTTCGGCGACCTGTTCCGCGCGCGCTACTCGGCGGGTGTCGAGAAGTTCGTGATCCTTCTCATCGTGCCGACGTCAATCATCTGGGCGGGGGCGCAGGTGCGGGCGTTCGGCAACGTGCTGTCGCACGCGTCCGGGTTGTCGATCGAGATGGCCATCACGGCGGCGGCGCTGTTCGTGATGCTGTACACGACCGTCGGCGGACTCCTCGCGGACGCGTGGACCGACATGGTGCAGGGCCTGGCGGTGATCGCCGGGCTGCTGATCCTGCTGGCGCATCTTGTCGTGAGCGGCGACCTGCAGACGGCGTGGGCGCAGGTGCCGGCCGAGCGGCTGGCGATCCTCGGCGACGGCACGGTGCCGTGGTACGAGCTGCTCGAGGCGTGGGCGGTGCCGGTGGTGGGGTCGATGCTGGCCGTGGAACTGCTGTCGCGCATCCTCGGGTGCCGGTCGGCAGACACGGCGCGGCGCGCCTGCCTGACCGGCAGTGGGTTGTATCTCGCGATTGGCGCGATCCCCGCACTGATCGGCCTATGCGGCCCGTACCTGATGCCCGGGCTCGACGATGCGGAGCAACTGATCCCGGCGCTGGCACAGGCGCACCTCGGCACGTGGTTCTACGTGGTGTTCGCGGGCGCGCTCGTGTCGGCGATCCTCTCGACGGTCGACTCGTGCATGCTCGCGGGGTCGACACTGGTCACGCACAACGTGCTGCTGCCGCTGTGGCCGGATCTCTCGGAGCGCGCGCGCCTGCGCGCGTCGCGGCTCGGTGTGCTGGCGATGGGCATCACGGCGTGGATCCTCGCGCTGCGCGCCGAGAGCATCAAGGATCTCGTGGAGACGGCGTCGGCCTTCGGCAGCGCCGGCGTGTTCGTGGTGGCGTGCTTCGGGCTGTTCACGGCGATCGGCGGTCCGCTCAGCGCGTGGGTCGCGCTGTGCAC
>NZ_JBIINP010000322.1:0-3554 GCF_044337415.1 Luteitalea sp. | reverse complement strand
CGGCCGGTGATCGAGGCCGTGTCGCCGTTCCAGATCGAGGTGGCCAGGCCGTCGACGCCGCAGGCGCTCCGCGACACGTTGCCGCACGCGGCCTACGGACAGGCGCAGGTGCTGGCCTCGCCGCTGAAGATGGCGCGTGTCGCCTCGGCCATCGCCGCTGGCGGCACGGTGGTGCCGGCGCGGTGGGTCGTCGGCGAGGCACCTGGTGCCGACGCCGGGACCCCCTGGCTGGCGCCGGCCGACGCGGCGCGCCTCGCGCGCGACATGCGCGAGGTGGTCACGTCGGGCACCGGTCGGGTCCTGGCCGGCAACGCGACGCCGATGGCCGGCAAGACCGGCACGGCCGAGGTCGACCGCCGACCGGCCCACTCCTGGTTCGTCGGGTTCGCGCCCTACGGCGGGTCGCGCCGGATCGCGTTCGCCGTCCTCATCGAGCATGCCGGGTACGGCGGCCGCACCGCGGCTCCCATCGCCGGCGACATCGTCGACGCCGCACGGGCGCTCGGCTACTTCCGCTGATCCCCATGGACGTGACCACCTTCACCGCCCTCGGACGCGACCTGCAGACGCGCCTCCGCACCTTCCTCGACGCGCCCGTCGCGCCCGACGCCACGCCGCTCGAGATCGCACAGGCCGCACTCGACGACGTGGAGCGGCAGGTGCAACCGGCCTCGGCCGGGCGCCGCGTGTTTCCGTTCACGCGGGTGACGCTGCGCGTGTGGGCGCCCGAGGAATCGTGGCCGTCGATCGAGGCGGTGCTCGCGGACTTCGAGCCACGCGTGCGGGCACGGCTGGCCGAGGTCCGCTGCGACGCGCCGGCGGGACTCCGGGCGGCGCTCTGCTGCGAGCCCCCCGGCGACGAGGGGCGTCGCTTCGTCGTCGAGTACGAGCGGGCTCCCGCCACGCCGGCGACGCTGCCGCGGCTCAGGGCGACCGTCCTGCGAGGGGCTGCCGTGGAGCAGGCCTTGACCTTCACGGAAGGGACCATCCTCATCGGCCGGGTGGCCGACGCGTCGGCCGAGGGCAGCCTCGTGCGCCGCAACCACCTGGCGTTCCTCGACGTGCGCGATGGCGTGACCGAGACGGTCGGCCGGGTGCACGCCCGCGTGCGGGTCGACCCGGCGACGGGCGCCTGCCGCGTGTACGACGAGGGCAGCCACAACGGGACCGCGATCCTCCGGCAGGGCGACGTCATCGCGGTGGCGCGCCGCGACCCGCGCGGCGTCCGGCTGCGCCACGGCGACCAACTGCAGATCGGCCGTGCCCTGGTGCAGATCGACATCGACGAGCCGGTGGCCCCGGCCCCCACTATCCAACGGGGGGAATAGAGCTCAAGCGACAGGGCTGAGCTGTCGATTGGTAGGGACGTGTCGGCAGGCGTGGCCTGCCACGGCCCCTCCCTCTCGAGGCCAAGGATGTCGTCTGCTGCCGTCCATCTCCGTGGTTCCGTCACCGGCACCGGTGCGGGCGGCGACGCGGGCGGCGGCGCTCCGGCGTCGGTGCACGAGGCGGTGGCGGGCGTGCAGCAGGCGTTGCTGTGGGGCCTCGAGATCGACGAATGCCGCCACCTTGCGCTCCACGCGGCCCTCGACCTGACCGACGGCGTCTGGGCGGCGCTCGTCGCCGGCGACCTCGAGCAGCCGCCGAAGGTCGTCCTCGAACACGACCGCGGCCCCTCCGCGCCAACCGAATGGACCGCGGCGGGCGTCGCCCAGGCCGCCCCCGCGTGGGCCGAGGCCTGCCTCGCTCGCCAGGCATCCGCCGTCCCGGTCCGACTGCCGGCCATCGGCCGCCCCCGGCGGGTGCGCCGGGATGTGCTGCTCGTGCTGCCGATCCCCGGATCGGCCTCCGGTCCCGCTTCGACGTTGCTGGTGGTCCGCCACGAGGCTGTCGACGCGGCGGAGTGCGCGGCGGCGCTCGATCCGTTGCTGCGGCTGACCGGTCAGCTCGATGCCCTGTCGCGCGAGGTCCACGCGCGGCGTTCGGCCGAGCGTGCCCTCGAACGCGAACGCCACCGGCTCGGGCTGGCACTCGCCGCCTCCGATGTCGGGGTCTTCGAGTTCCATGCACGGTCCGGCCTGCTCGACTGGGACGCGCGGGTGTGGGAGATGCACGGGCTCGACCCGCGCGCCAGCTGGACCCTCGGCGACTGGGCCGGCATCGTCCATCCCGACGACGCGCACGCGGCGATCGACGACCTGATGGGGGCGGTGGAGCACCGGACGCCCCTGCAGACGCAGTACCGCATCCTCACCGCCGCCGGTGAGGTCCGGCACATCCGGTGCAACGCGCGGGTGCTGGATCAGGACGGCGCGCCCGTCGTGGTGGGCGTCAACATCGACATCTCCGGCGACGTGCGCGTGCAGCAGGACCTGGCCGCCGAGCGCGCGCAGGCCGAGGCGGCCACGCGCGCCAAGTCGCAGTTCCTGGCCACGATGAGCCACGAGATCCGCACGCCGATGAATGGCGTGCTGGGGATGCTCGAACTGCTGCTGCGCAGCGGGCTCACGCCCGAGCAACTCGAGCGCGCCGCCACGGCGCATGCCTCCGCCGAGTCGCTGCTCCGCATCCTCAACGACATCCTCGATCTCTCGAAGCTCGAGCAGCACCAGGTCGCGATCGAGTCCATTCCGTACGAGCCCGCGCTGGTGCTCGCCGAGGTGATGGCGCTGCTGCGTCCACGCGCCGCCGAGAAGGGGCTCCGGTTCTCGCAGGAGCTCGTTCGCGAGGTGCCGCGCTGGATCGCCGGCGACCCGATGCGCCTGCGGCAGGTGGTGCTGAACCTGACCGGCAACGCGATCAAGTTCACCGCGTGCGGCAGCGTGACCGTTCGCGTCAGGCTCGACCGTGGCGATGCCGCGCGGCCGTGCCTGCGCGTCGAGATCGCCGACACCGGCGAGGGCATCGCGCCCGAGGCCCAGGCACGGCTGTTCCAGCAGTTCGTGCAGGCCGACGCGTCGACCTCGCGGCGGTTCGGCGGCACCGGACTCGGGCTGGCGATCAGCAAGCAACTGGTCGAGCTGATGGGCGGGCGGATCGGCGTCACGAGCCAGGTGGGGCGCGGCAGTACCTTCTGGTTCGAGGTGCCCGCCGTGACCACCGTCCCCGACGGCGCGCCGGCCTCGACGGCGCGGGGGCCGGCCCCTGGCGCCGCGGACGCGGAGGTACCCGCGCTGCGGATCCTGGCCGTGGACGACAACGCGGTGAATCGCCGCATCGCGCAGGCGTTCCTGTCGCCTCAGGGGCATCGGGTCACCGTGGCCGACGGCGGGGTGGAGGCGCTCGCGCGGCTGCAGGACGAGCCGTTCGATCTCGTGCTGCTCGATGTGCAGATGCCGGTGATGGATGGACCGGCCTGCCTCGCGCGGTTGCGGGCGCTCGAGGCGCCCGTGCGCGACGTGCCCGTGATCGCCGTCACGGCCAATGCCATGGCCGGTGACCGCGAGCAGTATCTGGCGGCGGGCTTCGACGACTACGTGTCCAAGCCGATGACGATGACGGGATTGGCCGAGGCCGTGGCCCGTGCCTGGGCCGGCCGGCGTCAGCCGTCCTGA
>NZ_JBIINP010000122.1:0-12823 GCF_044337415.1 Luteitalea sp. | reverse complement strand
GACGTGGACGAAGTTGGACGCGCGGTAGTAGCCCACGCCACCGAGTCCCAGTTCCACGGCGGCGGTGCGCAGGGCGCCCAGCGAGACGTCGCCGAGCCGGATGTCGATGGCCTGGCCCTTCATGTGGAAACTGCCCGAGGCGACGGCGCCGCTGCGCCGATGCAGCATCGCGTTGGTGCGGGGCGACCGGTATGCGGAGATGACCTGGAAGGGCGTCGACGTGCCGGTGCGCGCACGCAGCGCGGCGAGCAGGTCGAGGAGCGCCGGGTCGATGTCGTGGACGTCGCCGGTGCGGAAGTCCCGGAGGAGCTTGTTCACCGCCGCCAGGGCATCCGGGAAGTACCGCTGGCCGTCGCCGTACTCGACCTTCAGCTTCTCGGCCGTGTGCGTGTGGGCAAACGTCAGCACGCGCGGGCCGTGCAGGGCCGCGAGGGCAGTTCCGGGAAGGGCGAGCAGGGGGGCGGCCGTGGCCAGGGTCCTGAGGAAGCGACGCCGGTGCATCCAACCACCTTACCATCCGGCGCCGGGCCGACTTTTGCCGTTTGATCGACTCGACGGGCTCCGCCTCAGGGCTTGCCCGAGGTCGCCGGCTCTGCCGTAGCAGGGATTGGCACGGACGCCGGGAACGGGTAGCCCTTCGCCAGCGCCTCGGCAAGTGTGGCGTCGTGTCCGTAGACGTCGGGCAGGAAGGACGTGACGCCCGTGTCGCTCACCTCGGCGAGGTCGTAGAACAGGATGACGCTCATCGGCTCGTCGAGGGTCACGCGCGACGTGGCGTCGGCCTTCATCGCCGCGTCGATCCGCGCGCGCGTCCAGGCCTCGTCGCCACGCAGCAACCACGCCGCCAGGAGTTCGGGATGCTCGAGCCTGATGCAGCCGTGGCTCGCGTCGCGCCGCGCCCGCGTGAACGTGCGACGCGTCGGCGTGCCGTGCATGTAGATGGCGTCGTCGTTCGGGAACATGAACTTGGCGAGCCCGAGCGAATTGCCGGGCCCGGGCCGCTGCCGGATGAAGAGCCGGCCCTGCGCGACCTTGTCGAGGGTCTCGGGCGTCGGCTCGAACGCCGCGGCACTGGCCGCCCGGCTGGCCACGATCTCGTACGCGTTGCGCGCGAGGAACGTCGCATCGGCCCGGGCCTTGGGCAGGATCTCGTCGACCACGATGCTCCGGGGCGGGTTCCAGTAGGGCCGGAACTCGATGTACTCGAGCTGCTCGAGGAACAGCGGCGTCTGGTGATCGAGCGCACCGCCGACGACCACGTTCATGCGCAGGGGTGCGTCGGACGCACGCGGGTCGGTCGCCGTCAGGCGGAAGGACGCGATGTTGACGAGGATGTGCGGCTCATCGGCGAGATCGGGCAGCCAGCGCTGACGCTCGAGCGAGCGCTCGAGCTGCCGCACGCGTTCGGCCAGGGGCACGTTGATGGCCGCGAGCGTTGCCGGCCCGAGCCGGCCGTCGGCGTCCAGGCCATGACGGCCCTGGAAGCGACGCACGGCGTCGACGAGCGGGCCGACGTAGCGAGGATCCTTGCCGGTCGCCGGCATGGCGGCGAGGTCGCCTGTCGCGGCGAGCCGGGCCGCCAGGGCCGAAAGCCCGGACCACGCCATGCCCGGCATGAGGCGCGGCACGCCGGCGGGGAGCGCGGGCAGGCGGGGCGGCTCGCCCATCGCGGCCAGCGACCGGTACGTGGCGAGCGTCGCGCGCGTCCGGGTGTACACCGGCGTCCGTGGCTCGAGATCGCGCAGCACCTCGACGAGCCCCTTGGCGCGTGCGTCGAGCAGTGCGGCGACGCCGTCGTGCGGCGTGTGCGGCCCCTCGTACTTCCACCCCAGCAGTGCGGGTTCGACGCGGCCGATGTGCACCGCGCGAGTGAGGCGCGTCACCCCGACGCTCAGGGCCAGATCGAACTGTGCCCGGGCCACGGCCGAGCCGCGGCGTGCCTGCAGTTCGCTCCACTGGGCCTGGAGCCGCGTGGCGTCGTAGTCCTCCGGGTCGAGGCCGAAGCGGGCGGCGTCGGCAAGGGTCGCCACGGCGCCAGCCGTCGTCGGCAGCGGGGACGTGCCGTCGAACCAGACCAGCCGATCCGCCTCACCTTCGTAAACAGCCCACAGGTCCTTCGACACGTCGTCGATGACCGGCCACTTCAGCGCCGGATGACGGGCGCCGCCGAGCAGTTGGGTGACGGTCGCGGCGGCCTCGGGGTCGAGGGTCGCCGGGGCGGGTTGGAGCGAGACGACAGGCGCCAGCAGAAGCAGCGCGAGCAGGGAGCGGAGCGACACCACGGGTCCTGCTTCTTGTAACGAAGACGGCGGCGGATCGGAACTACGCCTTGGTCAGATCGGCGCCGGAGTGGTCGTCTTCCCTGTCGGGAGGTAGGAACGCCACATGACATCAGCCACCGACACACCCCTGGCCGCGGTCCGCGAGCACCTCGACTTCCTCGGCTACACGACCGCCGGCCCGGAGAAGGACGGATGGTACCGGGTGGAGCACCCGCGCCGCTGGAACCTCCACCTGCTGCCCACGCCCATCGGCCTGCGATTGCACTGCACGGTGTACCTGGGCGCCAGTGTGCCACTGCGGAAGGGCGAGTGGCACGAGTTCCTGAACCGGTTCAACGAGGAGGCGACCGTCGCACGCGCCACGCTCGCCCAGGACCGCGACGGCGACTGGTTCCTGCGTGCCCGGGCCCTGCTGCCGCCGACGTACGAGCGTCGCCTGTTCGGCGCGCTCATGGACGCCTGGCACGACGACCTCGAGTACATGACGCACGCCCCGTCGGCGCAGGCGCCGACGGCCCCCCTCGACACCGACGACGAGACGGTGAACTAGCGACCCGGCACACGGCCCCGACACCGCAGCGACGCGGCCGGTGCGCCTGCTCGGACCGGGGCGCTATGGCTTCGGGATGCGCAGTGTTGCGCTGATCATCGCGCTGCCGCTGGCTGCGTAGACCAGGACCAGCGGATGGAACGAGGCGGGACCGAGGCGGACCACGCCGAGCCACAGGTGCTCGCCGGTGTGACCGAGGCGCAACGCCACCGCGAGCATCGCCACGATCAGCACGCTGGTCGGAATCGGCGTGCCCTCGAAGTACTTCACCTTGCCGGTCGTGGCGTCGGCCAGCGCGGAGGCCGTCACGTTGAAGCGCGCGAGGCGGCTGACGCCGCAGGCGACGAAGTACGTCAGGACGAGGATGTCCCAACCGCCCCGCAGGCCGAGCGTGTAGCCGAGCACCGCGGGCGCGACCCCGAACGAAATCACGTCGGCCAGCGAGTCGAGGTCGGCGCCGAGCCGCGACTGGCGTCGACGATCGAGGCGCGCGACGTAACCGTCGGCGACGTCGAGCGCGAGCGCGATCGGCAGCAGCGCCATCGCGTACCAGAGGCAGGCCGGATTCTGCACCGCGAGTGCCTCGAGGCACAGGAAGATGGCGACGGTGCCGCACGCGGCATTGCCGATGGTCAGCAGGTCGGCCCAGGTGTACGACCGCAGCATCGAGAGGTGGGGCATGAGGCATTTGAGGGTGGAACAGTCGCCCCGCGCAAGGATCGCCCCCATGGCAGGGGCGTCGACGGCCGCCGCCGACTCCTCGCGTAGGCTCGTCCATCGCCGGCGCCAGACCGAGCCACGTGTAACGCCGGGAGGGCGGCTGCAGTATTGAGGGCAACCAGTCCAACCACTCCGCGGCGGCGAGGTCATCGAGCCTGCCACGCGCACTGCGCCGGCGCCGACGCCGGCAGGGAGATCCCATGGAACGCAAGACAGCCGCCGATTTCGACGAGGAACTGCTCATCCTCTTCGACGCCTACGTGCACGGCGACATCGACAGACGTGCCTTCCTCGATCGCGCCACGAAGTTCGCGGTGGGCGGCATGACGGCCGCCATGCTGCTCGAGGCCCTGAACCCCCGGTTCGCCGAGGCGCAGATCATCGCCAAGGACGACGCGCGCCTCGTGACCGAGTCGGTGGTGTACCCGTCGCCGCAGGGGTACCCGACGACCCGCGGCTACCTGGTCAAGGCGAAGGCCTCGACGGGCAAGCGCCCCGGCGTCCTCGTGGTGCACGAGAACCGGGGCCTCAATCCGCACATCGAGGACGTCGCGCGCCGGTTCGCACTCGAAGGCTTCGTCGTGCTCGCGCCGGACGCACTCGCGCCGCTGGGCGGCTACCCCGGCGACGAGGACAAGGCCCGCGGCCTCTTCGCGACGCTCGAGCAGCCGAAGACGCGCGAGGACATGATGGCCGCCTTCCGCTTCCTGAAGGGGCATGCCGGCTGCACGGGGAAGGTCGGCGTGGTGGGCTTCTGCTACGGCGGCGGCATCGCGCACCTGCTGGCCACGAAGCTCCCCGATCTCGCGGCCGCGGTGCCCTTCTACGGCAACAACCCGCCCCCAGAGAACGCCGCCACCGTGAAGGCGCCGCTGCTGGTGCACCTGGCCGAGAAGGACGAGCGCATCAACGCCGCGTGGCCGGCCTACGAGGCGGCCCTGAAGGCCGCCGGCGTGTCGTACACCGCGCACATGTATGCCGGGGCGCAGCACGGGTTCCACAACGACACCACGCCGCGCTACGACGAGGCGTCGGCCAAGCTGGCGTGGACCCGCACGCTGGAGTTCTTCAAGGCGAAGCTGGCGTAAGGAGCGGGCTACGGGGTGCGGGCTACAGGCGACCTGTAGCCCCGTCGCCTACCAGGCCAGCTTGAAGCGCACACCCGCGCCACGCGACGAGGGCGGCGGCAGGCCCATCCGCCGTTCGCTGGCCGGGGGCCCGGGCAGCGGGGCGCCCGTCAGTTCAGGCCGGCTGATCGCGTCGATGGCGACGCCGATCCCGGCGCCGAGCGCCGTCGACAACGCGACGAGCGCCGCGCGATCGGTGGCGCAGCCGCGGTCGGAGCCGCGCGGGCAGTCCGACAGCAACGCGCCGACCAGGCCGTACCCCGCGCCCACGGCGCCCCCGAGCAGCGCCCCTTCCCACAACGCATCACGGTCCACCGCGGCGGGTCGCTCCGCGGCATCGCGTGGCTGGGGCGCAGCCGCGTCGCACGCGCCCTCGGTGCGGGCCTTGAGCGAGCAGGGCGCCGGCTCCGCGCCTGTCGGTTGCGCCAGCGAGGGCGAGGCGAGCACCAACGAGGCGAGCAGGACCAGGCGAGACACGTGGCGCGGCGTCATGGCCGCATCATGCCACGACCGCGGCGCCCCGACGGCGACGACGAGGGGCACCGCGCGTCACCGAGGCCGATGGACGGGCCACGGCCTGCCGCGCGATACCCTTGCGCGCATGCGCCTCCCATCCCTCCGCTCATGCCGTCTCGCCCTGGCCGTGCTGGCTGCGCCGCTGTGCGTGATGACCATCGCCATGCCGTCGCACGCCCAGGAGCCGCGTGGCCTCACGGGCCAGGTGTTCGATCCGACCGGCGCCGCGCTCCCCGGCGTGACGGTAACGCTCGATCCTGGTGCCGCCGCGCGGACGGCGACGACCGCCCCCGACGGCCGCTACACCTTCGAGGCCGTGGCCGCCGGCGCACACGTCATCGACATCAAGGTGCCCGCCTTCACGGCCTTCCGCGGCGAGGTGACGCTCGGCGCGCCTGGCGACTGGCAGCAGGACATCAGCATGGCGCTCGGCACGCTCACCGAGACCATCCGCGTCACGAGTCGCCGCAGCGACGCGAGCGCGGCGCCCGCAGGCGCGGCCGGCCCGGCACGGGTCCGCGTCGGTGGCAACGTGCGTGCGCCCCGAAAGCTGAAGGACGTGAAGCCCATCTACCCCGACGCGATGCGCAACGCGGGACGAGGTGCAGTCGTGAAGCTCGAGGCCTCCATCGGCCCTGATGGCAAGGTCGCCCGCGTCCGGGCGCTGAACGGGTTCGTGCACCCGGACTTCGCCGCTGCCGCCACGACGGCCGTGTCGCAGTGGGAGTTCTCGCCGACGCTGCTCAACGGCGCGCCGGTGATCGTCGAGATGACGGTCACCATCACGTTCGCCCTCGAGTAGGCGGCACGTACAGGGCGCTGACGCACTCCGCCCTGGAGTTCGGAATCCACCGGGGCGCCCCTTCCCCGACCTGCCGCACAATACGCGGCATGCGGACAGCCCGGATCGGTCTCCTCCTCCTTGCCGTCGCCCTGTCGTGCCCGGCCTCCGACACGCGCCTCAGGGCGGCGCAGGCCGGCCCGATCGTCGTGCTCGCGCCCCATCCCGACGACGAGACGCTCGGCTGTGGTGGCGTGATCGCGCGCCGCGCCGCCGAGGGGCGGCGGATCGTCGTGGTGGTGGTCACCGACGGCCGCGCGCTGTTGCGGCGCTTCGGCATCGACCGCAATCCCACCGAACTGGAGGTGTCGGCGATGCGCAAGGACGAGACGCGACGCGCCGTCGCGATTCTCACCGGCGGCAAGGGCGAGGTCCGCTTCCTCGACGTGCAGAACGAACGACTCGTCGCCGAGCAGGCCGAGACCACACGGCGCATCACCGCGCTGCTGTCGGAGTTGCGCCCCGCCGAGCTCTACGTCCCGAGCCCCTTCGAGGGCCATGCCGAACACGTGGCGACCAACGCGATCGCGCGCGCGGCGTGCGAGGCCTCCGGCGCCTGCGCCGACGTGTTCGAGTTCATCGTCACCCTCAAGCGCGACACCGACATCGCTTCGCTGCCGCGCCGGCGGGTGGGCGTGGACGTCTCGGCGCACCGCGAGACCGAGCACCGGGCGCTGCAGCAGTTCCGCAGTCACCTCGACGTGATCACCCCGACGCGCCCCACGCCCTTCGAGACCGACGCGTATCGGCGCTACCTCACCGACGAGGAGCCCTTCCTGGTGCCGCGCTGAGAACGCCGCGCGAGCCGGCGGCAGTGAGGCCGCCGGCCACGATACACGGGCCGTGGCACGACCGGAGGCTGGTCGTGGACCGAGGTGCGTCCTGCTACCGGCTGGCGCGGGCCTTCACCACGTGATCGGCGACGTCGCCGACCGGCGCGAGCCAGATGCCATTGGCCGGATCCTTCGCATACGCGAGCAGGGCGTCGAGCATGGCGACGCGCGTGGTCTGCCGCCCGCCTTCTCCGATGTCGTGACCGGCGAGCACCAGCCACGCGCCGGCCGTGCGCGCGGCCTCGACGACCGGCCGCAGGTCGGCGAAGTCACGGCCATCCATCTCGATGCCGGTCGCCTGCGCGAGATCGACGTATGACGGATCGTTGGGGGCCTCGTCCATCCACGTGCGCCCGGACACGAAGAGTTCGGCCACCACCGGTACGTAGCTCTGCGTGGTGCGCCCGCGGCCCACGTACGTCTGTCCGCACGGGTAGGCGAAGCTGCGCGGCGCGGGCACGCCGAGCAGTTCCACGATGCGGCGGTTGGCGGTCGCGAGTTCCTCGTGCATGCGGGCGATCGAGTGGTCCTCGAGGGCCTTCTGCCGCGAGAACGGGAAGTTGCCGCTGCAGGAATGCGTGAGCGAATGGTTGGCGATCTCGTGGCCGGCGGCGGCCGCCTGCTTCCAGAGATCGACGGCCTTCTCGACGGCAGACGGCACGACGTAGAGCGTGACCCGGGCGCCATGTCGGGCGAACACCGGCAGGCCCTGCGTCACCTGGCTGGCGCGGCCGTCGTCGAACGACAGGCTGAGAGCCATGCGCGCGCTGGCCGGCCATGCGACGGGCGCGCTGGGCGGTGCGGGCGCCTGCGTGGCCCGCGGCCCGCGGGCCACGAGCGGGACATGGGCGAGGGTAACGGCGACCACCGCTGCCGCGAGGCTGACACCGACGTGCATCGAACGCATGGGGGCTCCGCGGCGGATGGTACCGCAGTCGGCGGGTTCAGGTCCGGGCCCCCGGGGGCGCGCCAGGGCCGCCCCCGGCAGCGCCCCTGCCGTGCGGGACTCCGCTGCTAGAATGGAAGGCGTCGTTTCCCAGTCGGAGGTACGGTCCGAAGTGCATACACGAAACACGTTCCTGGTCGGCGTCGTCGCGACTGCTGTCCTCGCTGGCGGCAGCGCCCTGGTCGGGCAGGGCCCGGCGCCTGCCGGCGCCCCCCCCTACACGCCCGAAGTCTCGATCACGAAGATCCGCACGGAGCCCGGCTTCCGCGTCGAACTGGTGGCGAGCGAACCCGACGTCCAGAGCCCGGTGGCCATGGACATCGACGAGGACGGACGGATGTGGGTGGTGGAGATGCCGGGCTATCCGCTCGACGACTCGCCCACCGGCCGCGTCAAGCTGCTCGAGGACACCAACGGCGACGGACGCGCCGACAAGTCGACGCTGTTTGCCGACGGCCTCCGGCTGCCGAGCGGCGTGATGCGCTACAAGAAGGGCATCCTCGTCACCAGTCCGCCCGACCTCATTTACTTCGAGGACGTCAACGGCGACGGGCGCGCCGACGTCCGCGAGGTGGTGCTGACCGGCTTTGCGAAGACCAATCCGCAGCACGCGGTGAACCACCCGGTGTTCGGCCTCGACAACTGGATCTACCTCGCCCACTCGGGCGGGTCCGAGCCGGTGATCTACCGCGAGTTGTACGGCGACAAGGGCACGGACCTCCGCTTCGCCGCCATGCCGAACGGCAAGCCCCTCGACGCCAAGGGCCGCGGCGTGCGCCTCAAGCCCGACGAGTTCACGGTGGAGGGGCTGTCGAGCCGGACACAGTACGGTAACGCCTTCGACGCCTACGGCCACTTCTTCGCGCACAACAACTCGATCCACCAGCGCCACGAGGTGATCGCGGCGCGCTACCTCGAACGCAACCCGCACCTGCTCCTGCCGAGCGCCATGGCCGAGATCTCCGATCACGGCAACAACAACATCATGGCGATCACGCACGGCGCGAGGTACGACCTGCTGACCGAGGCAGGCCAGTTCACCTCCGCTTGCGCCCTCACGGTGTACGGCGGTGGCGCGTTCCCCGCGGGCTTCGAGGGCTCGACCTTCATCGCCGAGCCCGTGCACAACCTGATTCACCGCGACGTGCTGAAGGCACAGGGGTCCACGTTCGTGGCCAGCCGCGCCCGCAGCGACATGGAGTTCCTGGCGTCGCAGGACGCGTGGTTCCGCCCCGTCAACATGTACGTCGGCCCCGACGGCGCGCTGTACGTGATCGACTACTACCGCCCGTACATCGAGCATCCGGAGTGGGCGTCGAGCGACCTGCAGCGCAACCCGGCGATCCTCTCGACGGGCCAGGACCGCGGACGCATCTACCGCATCGTCGCCAACGAGGGGCCTGCCGCCACCCGGGCGCACATGCGGCCGACGCTCGGGCGCGCCACCGACGCCCAGTTGGTGGAGGCGCTCGGCCACGCGAACGTGTGGTGGCGCCGCACGGCGCAGCGGTTGCTCGTGCACGGCGCACGCCGTCAGGCCGTGCCGGCGCTGGCCGCCATGGTTGCAGGGCGACCGTCGCCGCTCGCCCGCCTCCACGCGCTCTGGACACTCGAGGGACTCGGCCGGCTCGAGCCCGCGCAGGTGCTGCTGGGGCTGAAGGACGAGGACCCGGGCGTGCGCGAGAACGCCATCGTGCTCGCCGAGCGCGTCCTGTCGCAGCCGCAGGTCGTCTCCACGCTGGTGGCCATGGCCGGCGATCCGCAGGCGCGCGTGCGCTTCCAGTTGCTGGCCACCCTCGGCGCGGTCGACACGGCCGAGGCGCGCGCCGCGCAGGAACGCCTGCTGCTCGCCGACCTCGAGGACGAGTGGGTGCAGGTGGCAGCGCTCAGCGCCTCGTCCGATCGCGCCGCCGCCTACTTCGACCGGGCGATGCAGCCCGGGTCGCCGCTCGCCGCCCGCGAGACCCCGGGTCGCGCGATGTTCTTCGACAGGCTCGGCGGCGTGCTCGCGGCCCGGCAGAAGGCCGACGAGCTCGACAGGGCGATCGCGGCCGTGCGCGGCACGGGCGGCCCCGGCGGCGACTGGTGGCGCGCCTCCCTGCTCGAGGGCATGGCGCGCGGCCTGGTGGGCTCGGCCGATCGGCGTCGGCTGGCGGGCAGCCAGGACATGCTGCTCGCCCTGGCCACGGGACCGCAGGCGCGCGTGCGCCGGGCGGCCGTGCAGTTGCTCCGCGTCAGCGGCATCGATTCGGGTCCGGCCGCGACCGCCGCCGTGGCCAGTGCGCGCACGACGGCCAGCGACCGCTCGGCCAACGCCGACGCCCGGGTCGACGCCATCACGCTGCTGGCCCTGGCCGACGCGCCGGCGCATCAGCAGGTGTTCGAGTCGGTGATCGTGCCGACCGAGCCCGAGGCCGTCCAGATCGCCGGCGTGCAGGCCCTCGGCCGGATTCCCGGCCCGGGGACGCCCACCTTCCTGCTCACGCAGTGGCCGTCGATGTCCACGCCCGTGCGCACGTCGGCCGCCACGGTGGTGCTGGCGCGGCGCGAGGGGTCCATCGCGATGCTCGACGCCCTCCAGAGCGGCGACGTGAAGCGCTGGATGCTCAACTTCGGGCACACGCGCAGCCTCATCATGCATCGCGACGAGGCCATCCGCGCCCGCGCCCGCACGGTGCTCGAGGAGGCGCCCGAGGCGCGCGCCGCGCGGCTCTCGCGCTATGCCGCCGCGCTGGGTGGGCGGGGCGACGCGACGCGCGGCGAGGCCGTCTACGCGACGCACTGCGCGATGTGTCACCAGGTCGACGGCCGACGCGGCACCGAGATCGGCCCCGATCTCTCGACCGTGCGCCACCAGCCCATGCCGGTCCTGCTCGAGAACATCCTCGAGCCGAACCGCTCGATCGCGCAGCACTACGAGACGTACTCGGTCGAGCGCGCCGCCGGCGACCCGCTGGTGGGGGTCATCGGTGAACAGTCGCCGACCAGCATCACGTTCCGGCAGGGCCCCGGCGTGACGACCACGGTGCGGCGCGGCGAGATCAAGGCGATGACCGTGGTGCCGCAGTCGATCATGCCGGCGTCGTTCGCGGAAGTGATCACGCCCGACGACATGGCGCACCTGCTGGCCTTCCTCACCAACAGTGCACGGAGCGCAGCGCGATGACGATCACGAACGGCAGTCGGTGGGCGGCAGTCGGCAGTCGCATGGCGACCATGGGCAGGCGGGCGGCGATCGCGTGGCCGTTGGGCCTGCTGATGGCGACCGTGGCCGCGCAGGCGCCGTTGCCAGACGCGAAGACGGCGACACCGCAGGTCATCGCCGCAGCGCTGCTCGACGACACGCAGGATCAGAAGGCCCGCGAGGCGCTCGCCCGCGACGCGGCGCCACGCGCCGCCGAGGTGGTGACGGCGCTGGTGGCCGGCCTCCCCGACCGCGACGAGGTCGAGGAGTACCGGCGTATCCCGTGGATCTGGCGGGTCGCCGTGGCCGCGGGTCGCGCCCGCGACGAGGCGGCGCTGCAGGCGCTGATGGACGTGTCGCTGCCGGCCGACGGCGAACGCCTGCGCGACTGGCAGGCCGTGGTGCTCGGCGGCGGCGTGGTGATGGGCCTCTCGCAGGCCGGCGTGTCGCCACGCGACACCATCGCGCCATGGCTCGCGAAAGCCCCTGTCCGGCAGGCGCGATGGACGCGGTCGCTCGACCTCGCCGAACGGATGGCCGACGACCCGGCAATCCGCAACGGCACACGCTACGACGCGCTGCGGATGCTCGCCGTGCTGCCCTTCGACCGCGTGGGCGCGCAGCTCGAGCGCTACCTCTCGCGCACGGTCGATCCGGAACTGCAGATGGGCGCCATCGGCGCGCTCGGCGACCTGCCGGACCCGCGCGCCGCCGACACGATCACGCGACACATGGACCAGTACACTGAACGCAACCGCACCATCGCGACGGCAGCGCTCGAGAAACACGCGAAGCGCTAGCGCACACCGGCGCGGAACCGCCGCTGCCAGACGCGAGTGGAGGCCGACCGTGCCTCCACTCCGATTCTGAATTCCTGTGCTGCCCGCTATCGCGCCCAGCGTTGCAGCATGTCGGTGAGCGCCTCGAGCTTCAGCGGCTTGGACAGGTAGTCGTCCATCCCCGCGGCCAGGCAGCGCGCGCGATCGTCCTTCATGGCGTTGGCCGTGAGCGCCACGATCACCGGTTGACGCCCGCCGCGTTCGCGGATGATGCGTGTCGCCTCGAACCCGTCGCACTCCGGCATCTGGCAGTCCATCAGCACGAGGTCGTACGGCAGGCCGGCTACCGCATTGGCCGCCTCGAAGCCGTTGGCGGCCACGTCGACGTGATGGCCGAGCTTCTCGAGCATGCGTGTGGCGACGCGCTGGTTCACCGCGTTGTCCTCGGCAAGCAGGATCCGTTGGCGGCCGACGATGGCCTCCCCCTCATCCCCGGCGGCCGTGGCCCCCGCGGGGCGCGCGTGGATGCCGAGCGCCTCGCCGACGGCCTCGTGCAGGTAGCGGCGGCGGATCGGCTTGCTGATGAACCCGTGGAAGCCGGCGGCGCGTGCCCGCGTCACCACGCCCGACGTCACCGTATCGGCGGCGAGGATCAGGGGCAGCGTGCCGAGTCCCTCGGTGGCCAGCACCCGTTCCCGGAACGCCAGCGCACCACCGTGGGGCAGTCCCCCATCGACGATCGCGAGATCCATCGGCGTGCCGGCGTCACGATGACGGATCAGCGTCGCGAGCGCCTCGTCGGCCGTCTCCGCCTCGTGCACCTCCAGGCCCCACGCCGACAGGGCCCCGGCCATCACCTGGCGATGCAGCACATGGCCATCGACGCACAGCACCCGGCGCCCGCCGATCGGGCCCGAGGCCAGGATCACCTCCGGGGCGTCGGCAATGCCCAGCCGTGCCGTGAACCAGAACGTACTGCCCTCGCCGGCCGCGCTGCGTACGCCGACGCGCCCGCCCATCGACTCGACGATCTGCCGGCTGATCG
>NZ_JBIINP010000321.1:0-3600 GCF_044337415.1 Luteitalea sp. | reverse complement strand
CGTCGCCCTCGACCTGTCGATCCCCACGAGCACCAGGCCGATCAGCGCGAGCAGGATCGGCACCAGGCCGGGAAAGAGGTCGCCCTCGGGCCGCACGAGCGTCTGCAGGTGCGTGCTCCACAGCCGCAGCTGGTCGTTGGCGGTGAGCCAGGCGTAGCTGTCGGCGCTGTACTGCACGACGGCCGCGAGCGGCCGAGCCGGCTGCCCGAGGCGGCGCAGCTGCAGGTACGGATACAGGAAGGGCGCGGTGATCGCCACGCCGACGAACGCGGTGACGAGGGGGCCGAGCCAGGCGCGCGGGTCGCGGAGGCGGCCGCGCAGCAGGATCTGCGCGATGACGTACGGCGGCAGCCAGAGCGCGCCGTACACGAGGAAGTACCCGTTGGACAGGTTCTGCGCCGCGAGCGCCACGCCCGCGAGCACCGCCGCCTTCATCCGTCCGTGCTCCCACCACTCGTGCAGGCCCCACAGCGCGAAGGGGAACCACTGCGACGACAGCACCTGGAGGTGCGGCCCCTGGTTCACGCGGTAGAGCGCGAACCCGTACAGCAGGCCGGCCACGACCCCCGCACCGGCGTGGCGCGTGAGGCTGCGCACGAACAGGTAGGCGCCGAGGGCGGAGAGCACGAACGACGACAGGAACAGCAGGTCGTACGTGAGCAGGATGTTGCCGGTGAGCGCCTGGACCGGCGCGCCGAGCACCGCCTGCGTCACCAGCAGTTCCGACTGCCCCAGTCCGTAGGGCGACGGATGGAAGATGTTCGGGTGCCACCAGTCGGCGAAGGCGCCGAGGTCGCCGCTCAGCAGGCGACCGGCCTGGTGGTAGTGCCAGGCGAGGATCCAGCCGTTGAGCAGCGGATCGCCCAGATCCCACGGCACGTCGCGGCCGAGGCCGGCAGCGACCGGCCACGTCCAGGCCACGGCGAGTACCGTGAAGAGGATCGTGGCGGCCAGCGGTCCCGGCCGTGCCGCCCCGAGGCGCCCGTCGGGCCCGCGTGCGTCCCTGGCCAGCGCCTACCGCCCTGCCAGGAAGTCGCTGGTGTAGGCGGCGATGCGGTCGTAGATGGCGTGCAGGTCCGCCGGCGGCGCCAGGAACACCACGCGGAACGCGCCCATCGCCGGATCGGTGCCGAAGCCTGAGCCGAACACCGTGAGCACGCCGGTCGCGCGCAGCAGGCCGAGCACGTAGTCGACGTCGGTCTTGCCCGGGGGCAGGGCCACCTGCGGCATGGCGTAGAACGCGCCGGTCGGGCGCACGCACGTGATGCCGGGGATGGCATTCAGGCGATCGGTGGTGATGTCGGCGCGCTCGCGGAGCTCGGCGCGCAGCGTGTCCTGGAAGCTGCGGTCACCGCGCAGTGCCTCGGTGATCGCGTACTGCATCGGCCCGGGGCTGCACAGCCGGCCGTCGGCCAGCTTGCGAAGGCCGCCAAGCAGGCCGTCGAGGCGCGGCGTGCGACCCACGGCCATCCAGCCGGCGCGCCAGCCGGGCGCGAGGTAGGCCTTGGACAACGACGAGTACGAAATGATTGCCGCATCGGGGTCGATGAGGCCGAGCGGGGTCACCGGGCCGTCGTAGGCGAGGTCGGCGTAGACCTCGTCGGCGATGAGGAGCAGGCCGTGCCTCTCGGCGAACTCGACGAGCGCGCGCCGCACGTCGGCCGGATAGACCGCCCCGGTCGGATTGTTCGGGTCGATCACCACCAGCGCCCGCGTCCGTGGCGTGACCAGCGTGGCCAGGTGATCGAGGTCGGGCAGCCAGCCGCGCGACGGGTCGGTGCGGTAGTAGGACTCCACCGCGCCGAGCTTGGCGATCACCGCCGTGTACAGCGGATAGGTCGGCGTCGGCACGAGGACCTCGTCGCCGGCGTTGAGCAGGGCGGTGAGCGTGAGCTCGATGCCTTCCGAGGTGCCCGAGGTGAGCAGGACGCGGTCGGGATCGACCTCGAGGCCGCGGCCGCGGAAGTCGTCGGCAACGGCCTCGCGCGCCTCGAGGATGCCGGGCGACGGCGTGTAGCCGTTGTGGCCGTCCCGCATGGCCCTGGCGACGGCCTCGACCAGGTGCGGCGGGGTCACGAACCCGAACGGGATCGGGTCGCCGATGTTCAGGTAGGCCACCTTCGTCCCGGCAGCCTCCACCTTCTTCGCCTCGACCACGATGTTCCGGATCGCGTAGCTGAAGCCGTTCACACGGTCGGCCACGGGCAAGGGCGTGCTGGTCAGCGCCATGGCCGGATTGTAGCCCTACAGGTTGATCTCCGCCTCTCCGACAAGGGAGAGCGGAAGCACAGGCGCAACCTCAGGCGGCAGCCCTCAGCCACAGGCAGCCTGCAGGCTACGGCCTGTAGCCGTTTCGCGTAAAAACTACATGCGCCGAGGCGTTCTTACACGAATTCGCTCATCCATTGGCGAAACGCGTCCCGGAAATGCGCTCGATCGCGGACATCGGTGACTGGCAAACATCTTGATAAAGCGAAGGGCGTGATGCGGAGCCTGCGGCGAGCGCTGATTGGAGGCCTGGGGGGAGCGGCACTGCTGCTCACGCCGGTGCACGGCCAGTCGCCCGTCCAGGACCGCCCGTCGGCCACCTTCCGCAGCGGCGTGAGTCTCGTGTCGGTGAACGCCGTGGTCAAGGACCGGCGCGGACGGCCGGTGCGCAACCTCACCCGCGACGACTTCACCGTCCTCGAAAACGGGGCCAATCGCCCCATCGTCGATTTCGGCTTCTCCGACCAGGGTGCCGTGTCGTTCGGCGTGCTCATCGACCAGAGCGGCAGCATGACGCTGTCGAACAACCTCGATGCGGCGCGCGAGGTCATCCGGCACCTGGTCGCATGGTTCGACGCCGGGCGCGACGAGATCGCCCTGTTCGCCTTCGACAAGCAGCTGCGCGACGTGCAGCCGTTCACGACGGACGCCGACGCCATCACTGCGGCGCTCCCGCGCCTGACGGCCTACGGCACCACGGCCCTGTACGACGCGATTGCCAGCACCGCGGAGCAGCTCGAGACGCGGCCCTCGCCGCGGCGCGCGCTGATCGTCGTGACCGACGGGCTCGACACGGCCAGCACGAAGACGGCCGAGGACGTGTCGGCCATCGCCAGCGCCATCGACGTGCCGGTCTACGTGGTGGTCGTGATGTCGCCGGCCAACCATCCCGATCACGGCGGCATCCCGCTGCGCCAGGGCGACGCGCCGATCACGACGCGCCTGGCCAACCTCGCCTACTGGACCGGCGGCGACATGCTGATCGCCTCCACGCCGGCCGAGACCAGCCAGGCGGCACGCCGCCTCGTGACCGACCTTCGCCATCAGTACCAGCTGGCCTTCGAGTCGTCCAGCCGGGCCGGATGGCACGAACTGGCGGTGCGCACCCGCAACCCGGATCTGCAGGTCCGCGCCCGCTCCGGCTACATCGCCCAGCCGTCATCACACGGCAACTGACTGTCCGCATTCACGTCTCGAGAGGAAAACGACCATGTTGCAGCGAGCCTTCATCGCCCTGTCCATCAGCGCCCTGGCCATCACCGGCACGTCGGCGTGCGCCACCAAGAAGTACGTGAACACCCGCGTCGGCGAAGTCGACGGCAAGGTCACCAC
>NZ_JBIINP010000320.1:0-3608 GCF_044337415.1 Luteitalea sp. | reverse complement strand
CGCGCATCCTGAAGGTCATCGGTGTGAAGCCCCGCCGAACGATCCGCGTGGCGCTGTGGAGTGGAGAGGAACAGGGGCTGCTCGGCTCGAAGGCTTACGTGGCGAAGCACTTCGGCACGGCTGAGGCTCCGCTCCCCGAGTTCGCCACGTTTGGCGGCTACCTCAACGTCGACTCGGGCACCGGCCGCGTGCGCGGCGCCACCGTGTTCGGGCCCGACGAGGCCGGGCGCATCTTGCGCGAGATCATGGCGCCGTTCGAGGACCTCGGGTTCGTTGGCGCCACGGCCACGAAGAGCCGCCGCTCGGGCGGTACCGACAGCACGTCGTTCAACGCGGCAGGCCTGCCGGGGATCGGCCTGATGCAGGACCCGATCGAGTACGGCTCCCACACGTGGCACACCAACCTCGACACCTACGAACGGGTCGTCGAGGCCGACGTGAAGAAGAGCGCGGCGATGATTGCCTCGGCGCTGTATCACCTGGCGATGCGCGACGAGATGCTGCCGCGTTTCGGCAAGGCCGAGATGCCGGCGCCGGCACCCGCCCCCGGCGCGCCCGCGCCGACGACGGCCGCCCCCGCCACGGCAGCGCGCCCGTAGGAGGGGAATGCTGCGATGCTGCGATGCCGGAATGATGAAGGGCTGAAAGGGCGAAGGCGCTTCATCCTGAATTCTGAACTCTGAACTCAGGATGCCGGCGCCTTCCCGACAACGCCGGCCCTCCCCTCGCTGCGGATCTCCCACTCGGTCGACCCCGCCGTGAGCAGGACCAGTCCGAGTCCGCCGACCGTGACGGTCGCGATCAGGCGCACCAGCAGCACGGTCATCCCGAACAGCAGGTCCTGCTGGTCGCGCGCGATCGCGGCCAGTTCCACTTCCTTCGACGTGCGCACCGCGATGTCGGGGATGCGGTCCGGCCGCCGGACCACACGGCCCGCCACCTCCACGAGTGGCTGGTCGAAGGTGCCGCGCTCCGAGCCGCGTTGGCCGAGGCGGCGCGCGGCCCACGTGCCGTAGGTCAGCGCCACGCACAGGATCAGCAGGCCGAGCAGCACGCGGGTGCGCGTCCGGCCGCGAAACATCGCCCACGAGAAGCGGGAAGCCACGTCGGGGTATCGGCGCGGGCGGTCCGCTGCGCCAGTCGTGCGATCCTCGACGCCGTGGACGTGCTCTCGGCCATCGTCACGCTGTTCCTGGTCATGGACCCGCTGGGGAACGTGCCCCTGTTCCTGGCGGTGCTCAAGGGCGTGCCTCCGGAACGCCGGCAACGCGTGCTCGTGCGCGAGCTGCTGGTGGCCTACGTGGTCCTGGTCGTCTTCCTGCTGATCGGCGGCGCGCTGCTGCGATTCCTCGGCCTGGGGCAGGAGGCCGTGAGCGTCGCGGGCGGCATCGTGCTGTTCCTGATCGCGCTGCG
Organism: Luteitalea sp.; assembly: GCF_044337415.1. Classification (GTDB taxonomy): domain Bacteria; phylum Acidobacteriota; class Vicinamibacteria; order Vicinamibacterales; family Vicinamibacteraceae; genus Luteitalea. The sequence goes on along the minus strand of NZ_JBIINP010000320.1, from coordinate 2,195 downwards.
GATGATCTTCCCCGACCACGGATCGCTCACCGAGGGCGGACCCGAGGGCGAGCCGTTCGTCGTCCCGTTGGCGATTCCCCTCGTCGCCGGTCCGTCGACGCTCGCCACGCTGCTCCTGCTCGACCGAACCGCGCCGGGCGCCACCCTGTCGCTGCTCGTGGTGGTGTCGGTCGCCTGGGCGCTCACGAGCGCCATCCTGCTCTCGTCGACGTTCTTCTACCGGATGCTCGGCCAGCGAGGGCTGATCGCGATGGAGCGCCTGATGGGCATGCTGCTCGTGATGGTGTCGGTGCAGATGCTGATGGACGGCATCGCCACGTTCCTGCACCGGCAGTGACCCGGATCGCACATCCGGTCCCGTGTGGGGTGTGTACAATCGCCCCGTCGCGACCATCACGGCGCGCCACCTCCGGGGGATGAGGACATGCGCAAGACGATGACTTACGTATGGGCAGGGGTGGTGATGGCGCTGGCCCTGTCCCCGATGACGGGTGCACGCCCCCGCGCCCAGCAGCAGGACGCGTCTGCCGGCAAGCCCGCGGCGTTCGTGGGCAGCGACCTGTTCCGCACCTACTGCGCGACCTGCCACGGCCAGGGCGCCAAGGGCGATGGCCCGCTCGCCACGATGCTGAAGAAGAGTCCGGCCGACCTGACCGTGTTTGCGAAGAACAACGGCGGCACCTATCCGGCCGAGCTCGTCGGACGGATCATCGATGGCCGGAAGCAGGTCGATGGCCACGGCGGCAAGGACATGCCGGTGTGGGGCGACTCGTTCAAGGAGGCGACGGGCGGTTCGGATGAGGCGGCCATCAAGGCCCGCATCGACGCGCTCGTGCGCTACCTGGAGACGATTCAGGTCAAGTAGGGAGGTAGGGCCGGCTGTCATAGCCCGGCCCGTGCGAGGCGCGGTGGGACACCGCGCCGTACCTTCGCGACGATTACGGGAGTTCGCGGACGCGGATCAAGCGGAACTCGACGGGCGCGCCCTCGGCTTCGAGGCACAGGAAGCCGGCCCGTGGTTCCGCCCCGCGACCGCCCGACACTTCCTCGCCGTTCACCCACAGGCGAATCTCGCCGTTGATGCCGCGCACGTAGTAGTGGTTCCACTCGCCGACGCCCTTGCTGCGCTCGGCGCGCGGGAAGCTGCGCGACCCGTCGGGCGACAGCGGCGCGAACGGCTGCAGCTTCGAGTTGCCGACGGCGAAGATGTCGCCGTTGGTCGTGAACCAGCCGTCAGGCTTGCCGCCGCTCGTCTCCTTGAACCACTGGCGGTAGCCGTGGTCGAGCATCTGCACCTCGATGCCCCACTTCGGCAACTGGTTGGGGGGCAGCCCGTCGAGCGCCTTCATCGGCACCCACGCGAAGACGCCGGAGTTGCCGGCCGACTTCATGTGCCGCCACTCCACGACCAGTTCGAAGTTGATGAACTCGTCGCGCGTCCGCATCACGCCGATCGGGATGCCGGTCGACTTGAGCAGGGGCCCCTCCCACGTCCACGTGTCGGGGTAGCCGTTCACCGGCGCGAAGTCGGCCGGCCCGAGCGTCCGCCACCCCGGCCCCGTGCCGTCGATGTACGCCTTGTGCACCTCGGCCGGTGCCTGGCCCGAGGCGACGACCGGCAATCCGCACGCCACCGCAACCGCGGCGACGACCACCATCATGTGCATGCGCATCCGCGGAAGGTATGCGCTGCGGCCCGGCGCGTCAATGTGGACCCCGCCGAGACGCCGACGCCTTCGTACCCGGTACCCGGTACCCGGTACCCGGTACCCGTTCTGTTCCCGCCGTATCATCCTGGCCATGACCCGAGCGGTCCGGCTCGTGCTGCTCCTCGTGCTCGCCCGGTGGACCTGGCTGTTCCTGGTGTGGCCGATGCGCCAGAACGTGATCGGCGCGTCGTTCCTGCACCTCGTGAACCTGGCGTTCCACGAGGCCGGCCACGTGCTGTTGGCGCCGTTCGGGCACTTCGTGAGCGTGCTGGGCGGCAGCCTCTTCCAGGTGCTGGTGCCCGTGGCCTGCTGGGTGGCCTTCTCGACGACCAACCCCGACGTGTGGGGACGCCTCTTCGCGCTGTGGTGGGGTGGCCAGAACCTGTGCGACGTCGCGTTGTACGTCAACGACGCGCGGGCGTTGCAGCTGGTGTTGCTGGGCGGCCGCACGGGAGCGGAGGTCCAGGGGCACGACTGGGAGTACCT
>NZ_JBIINP010000319.1:0-3620 GCF_044337415.1 Luteitalea sp. | reverse complement strand
TCGCCATCGAGGTCCATCGGCTCGAACTCGTAGTTGTTGGTGTAGGCCGGCAGGCCGCGCGGGTCCTCGGTGAACGTGCCCTTGCCGTCGTTGCGGAACAGGCTGCCACCGCCGCATCGCTTGCACGACACGAGGATGTCGAGGTCGGCGTCGTTGTCGGTGTCGACGAACTCGAGGTCCCAGGAGAAGGGGATACGCGTCGCCGGCATCCGGGTGCCAGTGGCATCGGTGAAGCGGCCGCTGCCGTCGTTCAGCCAGAGGCGCGTACGCCCGCCCTCGTTCGACATGTTGTTGCCCGGCCCCCAGTCGGCGAGGACGACATCGAGATCGCCGTCGAGATCGACGTCGCCGAACTCGAGGTCGCCGATGCTGGCGACCGCCTGCGGCACGTGCGTGGACGTCACCTCGCGGAACGCGCCGCCTCCGGTGCCGAGGAACAGACGACTCTGCGTCTGGAACGTCGTGCCCACGAGGATGTCCGTGAGTCCATCGCCGTTGACGTCGCGCGCCTTGATCACGCGCGCGAGGTCGGGCGTGTTGCCGAACACCTGCGTGGTCCGCTCGACGAAGCGGTTGCCGGCACCACGATTGACGAACACGCGGTTGGGCTCGGGCGTGCCCGGACTGGAGTAGTTGCCGCCGTTGGCGAAGAGCAGGTCGATGCGGCCGTCGCCGTCGATGTCGGCCAGTTCGACCTTGTTGGTCCACTCCGCGGTCTTGCCGATGGTCGTGTCGGTGGCGTCGACCCAGACGGGCGCCGCGGGGCGTGGCTCCTGGGCACCAGACCACGGCGGTGCGCCTGCTGCGACCAGCAGCGCGATCACGCCCGCAAGAGCGCCGCGCAGGAACGGCACCACGGAGTCCGGCATGCCCGGCATCATACGGGACACGGCACGAGCGTCGCGCATGCAGGGCCGGGTTGGCCGCCTTGGCTCAGGCTCCGGCGCCTGCAGGACGAGCTGAGGGTAGGGCCGGCTTCAACTTGGGTAGGGCCGTTCGGAGAACGGGCCCTAGCCTTTGCGGCAGATCGTCACCATGTCGGCAAGCAGCGCGTACGCCGTGATCTCGAGTCCGCCGTCGCGCTGGGTGATCACGACGCGCCCGAGCGGCCACGTGTCGAGTTCGAGCGCGTTGGCCATGCCCTCGAGTGCCGCGAGCGGGTCGTCGTGCCCGAGCGACTCGAGCGCGACGCGCAGGCGCACGTCGGCACCGCGTCCCGTGGCAGAGGCGACCAGCTTGAGGCGTCGCCCGTCGGCGCGCGTGGCGATCGCCCGGGCGCCGACGTCGGGGCCCAGGCCCTCGCGCACGACGTCGTGCGGCGTCACGTCGGCCTCGAGCAGCACGTTGGCGAGTGCGGCCGCCTTGGCCGCCGCGTCCCAGCCGTCGACGTCGTGCCGCGGGTCGGCCTCGGCGATGCCGGCGGCCTGCATCCGCGCCAGCGCGTCCGCGAACGGCTCGCCCTGCTCGAGCGCCGTCAGGATGAAGTTCGTGGTGCTGTTGACCACGCCCCTGAAGCCGCGAATCTCGACGGCTGGCATCGTCTCGCGGACCAGGTTGAAGATGGGGATGCCGTCCATCACCGCGCCTTCGAACAGGTAGTCGCGACTGCTCCGTCGCGCCTCGTCGGCGAGCGCGCGGTGCGCGAACGCCACCGGCCCCTTGTTGGCGCTGATCACGTGCGCGCCGGCCGCGAGGGCGGCCCGTACGTGCGAGATGGCCGGTTCACCGCGCTCGATGTCGAGGGTGGTGATCTCGACGACCATCGGCACGAGATCGCCCCGCTCGCGGACCCGCGCCACCACGTCGGTGATGAACGAGGCGGACGAGGCGGTCTCACTGGGCGTGGTCCCGGCGAGCGCAGCATCGATTCGCGCCTGGTCGAGCCCCTGGACGTCGGCGATGGCGCCATGACGACGAGTGGCGACGGCCACGATGCGTGGGTGGATGCCGAGGCCGGCGAGCGTGTCGGCGGTCTCCTCGAGCAGGCGGACGAACCGGCGACCGACGTGCCCGTAGCCGACGACCACCAGCGCGGGAATCACCGGCGGGCCTCCCGCACCAGGTGGCCGAGTTCGGGCAGCAGCAGCTTCTCCATCGCGAGCCGGATGGCGTTCTCCGAGCCGGGCAGCGCGACGAGGAGGCGACACTGCGTGACGCCCGCGCAGGCGCGGCTGAGCATGGCGGCGGCGCCGATCTCCTGGTAGCTGAGCATGCGGAACAGCTCGCCGAAGCCGGGGAGCGGCTTGTCGAACATCGACGCGATGGCCTCCATGGTCGTGTCGCGCCGCGCGACGCCGGTGCCGCCCGTCGTGAAGATGGCGTCCACCTCGTCGCGCGCGCGCTGTGACGAGATCCACCGCTGCACGGCGCTCTCGTCGTCGCGGACCAGGCCGCGCCCCACCACCTGATGGCCGGCGGCCTCGAGCATCGCCACGAGGCGCGCGCCGCCGGTGTCGGTGTCGGCCGTGCGCGTGTCGCTGATGGTGAGGACCGCGCACCTGACCGATGTGGGCGAGGTCGCGCGATGCTCGGTGTGTGACATGCCGCCATTATTGCAGCCGCCGCCCGCGACGCGCGCCCACACTGGTCGCGGGCTCGTCGGCGTAGGATTCCTGCATGGGTGCCCGCGTCCGTCCGTTCCTGCTCCTCGTCGCCCTCGCCGCCGGTCTCCTGGGTGTGGCGCCCGCCGCGCAGGACGGGCTGCCGCCGCTCGACAGGGAGGCGCGCCGCTGGGTCGACCGCACGCTGGCGAGCCTGTCGATCGACGAGCGCGTGGGCCAGGTGCTGGCCTCGTCGTTCTTCGGCACCTACAGCAGCAGCGACTCGGCCGCCTTCGACACCCTCAAGGGCCTGGTCGAGGAGCAGCGGCTCGGGGGCTTCCTCGTGTTCGGCGGACGCGTGCCGTCGCCGGGCGTGCTGCTCAACCCGACCTATCCAGCCGTCACCCTCGGGGATCCGTTCGCGGCGGCATCGATGTTCAATCGCCTGCAGGCGCTCTCGAAGGTGCCGCTGCTCAACTCGGGCGATTTCGAGACGAGCGTCGCGTTCCGACTGGCCGGCGCGACGGCCTTCCCGCGGGCGATGGCGTTCGGCGCCGCCGGCGACGAGCGCCTGGCGTACGAGGCGGGCCGCATCAACGCCGTCGAGTCGCGGGCGCTCGGCGTGCACCTCGTGTTCGGGCCCGTCGCCGACGTCAACAACAACCCGAACAACCCCGTCATCAACACGCGCTCGTTCGGCGAGGATCCCGAGCAGGTCGCGAAGCTGTCGACGGCGTTCGCGCGAGGCCTGCAGGTCGGCGGGGTGATCGCCACGCTCAAGCACTTCCCTGGCCACGGCGACACCGACGTGGACTCGCACCTCGGCCTGCCGCGCGTGCCGCACGAGCGCGCGCGGCTCGACGCGGTCGAGCTGCTGCCGTTCCGCCGCGGCATCGCGGCCGGCGTGGGCGCGGTGATGGTGGGCCACCTGGTGATGCCCGCAATCGATCCGGCGCCGGATACGCCCAGCACGCTGAGCGGCCCCATCGTCACGGGCCTGCTCCGCGAGCAGCTCGGGTTCCAGGGCCTCACGGTGACCGACTCGATGCAGATGGAGGCCATCACGAAGGCGATGCCGCC
>NZ_JBIINP010000121.1:0-13006 GCF_044337415.1 Luteitalea sp. | reverse complement strand
CCTGCAACACATCGAGCCGCGCCCGCAAGGCGTCGCGGAACGGAATGGTCTCGAGGTACCCGAACGTGACGGCGTTCTGTGCCTCGACCCACGCCTTCGTCTGGGCCGAGTTGTCGTCCTCGAGCCAACGGTACGGGTCGGCGATCTGCACGCCGTGGTACGTGTCGACGTGGGTGACCGTGGCGGTCACCGGGTATCGCCACGCCTGCTGCGCTCTGCCGGCAGTCTGCAGGACGAGGAGGGCGGCGATGACGCCAGCGGCGTAACGGATGCGTGCGGGCATGGACGACTCCAGGGAACACGGGCGAGCGTTGCGATTCGCAGCGCAGGCGAGCGACGAACGTCGCCAGTCTATCGCCAGCGCGACGCTCAAGGACCAACACCAGCCGTGAGAGGGCTTTCACGTCTCTCGAGCAACAGAATCGCCGTCCTCAGACCCCTGGCCCCCCGCTCCCGGGCCATCGTTGCCCTCGGCGGAGGGCGCGTGGTCACCACGCCACGATCGTCGAGGGCGACCAGCGGGAGGAGTCCGAGGGGCGCGCGAACGAGTAGAATGCGCCGATTCTGCACGTCCGGCCGCCACGGCCCGCCAGGCGCACCGCCGGGTGGCGTCAGCGCCTGACGGCGCCCAAGGGGAGATCGCGCCGATGACAGGTCTCGACTGGTTCGTGGTGTTGCTCTACTTCGCCGGACTCGCCGGCATCACCTGGTGGGTGGTGGCGAAGAACCGCGACACCGCGGACGACTTCTTCCTCGCCGGCCGCAGCCTGGGCTGGTTCGTCGTGGGCGCCTCGATCTTTGCGTCAAACATCGGCTCGGAGCACCTGGTCGGCCTCGCCGGGTCGGGTGCGACGAGCGGTGTGGCCCTGGCCCACTACGAGTTGCACGCGTGGTGCCTGCTGGTGCTCGGCTGGGTCCTGGTGCCGTTCTACATGCGATCGGGCGTGTACACGATGCCGGAGTTCCTGGAGCGACGGTTCTCGCCGTCGGCGCGCTGGCTCCTCTCCCTGATCTCGCTGGTGGCGTACGTGCTCACCAAGATCGCCGTCGGCATCTTCGCGGGTGGCGTCGTGTTCGGCACCCTGCTGCCAGGGCTGGAGGTGCAGATCGGGAGCACCGTCCTCAACAGCTTCTGGATCGGCTCGGTGTCGGTCGTCCTGCTGACCGGTCTCTACACGGTGATCGGCGGCATGCGTGCCGTCGCCTACACCGAGGCCGCGCAGACGATCATCCTGCTGTTCGGGTCGTTGCTGCTGACGCTCTTCGGCCTGCAGGCGCTTGGCGGCTGGGCCGAACTGCGGACGGTGCTCGGCCCGGAGATGTTCAACCTGTGGAAGCCGCTGGTGCCCGCTGGCGTCGAAGGGACGTGGGCGCCCGTGCGCGAAGCCGGACGCATGGCCTGGTACTTCAACGGCGACTACCCGTGGCTGGGCATGCTCTTCTGCGCGCCGATCATCGGGCTCTGGTACTGGTGCACCGATCAGTACATCGTGCAGCGGACGCTGGGCGCCCCCAGCGAACGCGAAGCCCGTCGCGGCACCATCTTCGCGGCCTTCCTGAAGCTGATGCCGGTGTTCATCTTCATCGTCCCCGGCATGATCGCACTGGCGCTGGCACGCACCGGCCGGATCGGCGGGCTCGAGAGCATGGTCGGGCCGGACGGCCAGGTCATCCCGCACGCGGCGCAGGCCGCGTTCCCCCTGATGGTGCAGCACGTCCTTCCGTCAGGCATTCGCGGCATCGTCGTCGCCGGCCTGCTCGCGGCACTCATGAGCTCGCTGGCTGGCGCCTTCAACGCCTGCTCGACGCTGTTCACGATGGACTTCTACAAGCAGTTCCGCCCCGATGCCTCGCAGGCGCAACTGGTGTGGGTCGGCCGCGTCGCGACGGGCGTGATGATCCTGATCGCGCTGGTCTGGATCCCGGTGATCCAGGGCGCCCGCGGCCTGTACGAGTACCTGCAGGGCGTGCAGGGGTACCTGGCCCCGCCCATTGCCGCGGTCTTCTTCTTTGGCGTCTTCAACAAGCGCATCAACGCCCGCGGCTGCCTCGCGGCCCTCACGATCGGGTTCGCCCTCGGCATCTTCCGGCTGGCCGTCGACACGCCGGTCAGCCTGGGCATGGACGGCTTTGCCGGCGGCTACGCGCCGGGCTCGTGGCTCTGGATCGTCAACAACATCTACTTCCAGTACTACAGCCTGCTGATCTTCCTGGTGTCGTCGGCCGTGCTGGTCGGCGTGAGCTACGCGACCGACGCGCCCGACCCGGCGCAACTGCGCGACCTCACGTTCGCGACGATGTCGGAGGAGCTCCGCCGCGAGTCGCGCGCCAGCTGGACGGCCATCGACGTCGTCAACTCCGGCATCGTGGTGGCGTTGATTCTCGGGGCGTATCTGTATTTCAACGGGTAGCGGGTAGCGGGTAGCGGGTAGCGGGTACCGGGTACGGGGTACCGGGTACGGGGTACCGGGTACGGTAGGGCCGGCGCTCCGAGCCCGGCCCAGAGTCGCAGCAGGTACGGGGAGTGAAGCGATGCAGCGAGTGACCAGGCGTGGGTTCGTGGAGGCGGTCGGCACGACAGCCGGACTCGCCGCGTTCGCGCCTTCGGCGATCGGCTCGACAGGCGCGCCCGGCAGCCCGGGCCGCACCGTGCACCTCTCCGGCGACGGCATCAACATCACGCCGCGCGAGTACGCCTCCCTGCTGGACGATCTGTGCCAGAAGGCCGACATCGCCCAGGACACGTACCTGCTGGGCGGCCAGGTCGAGCAGTTCGAGCGCCACTGGGCGCAACTGCTCGGCAAGGAAGCCGCGGTGTTCATGCCCTCCGGGACGCTGGCCAATCAGCTGGCCCTGCGCGCCCTCGCCGGCAGCCGGCGCCGCGTCATCGTCCCCGAGATGAGCCATGTCTACAACGACACGGGCGACGCCTGCCAGACGCTGTCGGCGCTGACCTTGCTGCCGCTGGCCCCGGGCAGCGCGACGTTCACGCGCGCCGAGGTGGAGGCCGTGCTCACGCGAACCGCTGGCGGCCGCGTGGCCGCCGACGTCGGGGCCATCCTGATCGAAAGCCCGATTCGACGCCTGTCCGGTCAACTGTTCGACCGCGACGAGATGACGCGCATCGCCGCCCTCGCCCGCGAACGTGGCCTCGGCATGCACCTCGATGGTGCGCGGCTGTTCATCGCCTCGGCATACACGGGCATCAGCCCCGCGGACTACGCGGCGCCGTTCGACACCGTCTATGTCTCGCTCTGGAAGTGCTTCAACTGCGGCATCGGGTCGATCCTGGCCGGACCGAAGCGTGTGCTCGACGGCATGTTCCACGTGCGACGCATGTTCGGTGGCAACCTCGCGGTCGGATGGCCGGCCGCGCTCGTGGCCCGTCACTACATGGACGGCTTCGTCGACCGGTTCACCAACGCCGTGCGAGTGTCCGAGGCGTTCTACGAGCAGTTGGCTCGACACCCCAGGGTGACCATCGCGCGGATTCCCGACGGCACGAACCTGACGCGTCTCACCCTGAACGGGGTGGACCACGCCACCGTATCGAAGGGACTCGCGGCGCACGGGCTGCGGCTTCCTGCGGCCGGCCCCGATGGTGTAGTCACGCTGGCGGTCAACGAGACGTGGAACTTCACCACCGCTGCCGACCTCGTGCGCGCGTTCACGCAGGCGCTCGGCTGATGACGTGCATCGTGGATCGCCGGCCGTCGACATGACTCGGTGAGTTCGACGCGTCCGAGGTCCCGGTCCGCGCTGCCGACCACGCCCGCTGCAGTTTCCGCCCCCGGAGGCCGGTGTGCCCGACGCGATGCACCATGCCACTCGGAAGGCATCGCGGCTACGATGCGGGTGATGCTCCGCTCCCTGAACGAACGCACGCCACTGCCACGCCGAGCGTTCCTCGGAGCGGGCGTGCGACTCGCCTGCTGCGCGGCCGGAGCAGGACGGTTGGCGGCCGCGGGCACGCATCAGACCCAGGCCATTGCGCCTGGCGGCGCAGTCGCAGACAACTCTGGGATCGCGTTCCTCGATTCACTCGCCCGCGCCACGATCGACGCCGCGCGCGTGGCTCCGGGCGCGTCCCGCGATCGCCAGGGCCCCAACACGACGGGCATCTCGCTCATCACGCCGGGTGGACGCTATCCCGCGCTCTGGGTGCGCGACTTCGCGATGTCACTCGACTGCGGGCTGATTCCCGCCGCCGACATCCTCGCGCACCTGCGGCTGATCCTCCGCTGCCAGCACGAACCACAGGAGCGCCGCCTCGCGAGCGGCGGCATCGTGCCGGCGTTCGCGATCCCCGATCACATCACGCTGAGCGGTGGCGCGGTCTTCTTCCCGGGCACCTACTCGTCCGGCGAGGATCAGGGCGCGCCGCCCTGGGGGCCTCTCCCGCCCATCGACGACCATTTCTTCATCGTCCACATCGCACACGCGCTCTGGCGCGCGACTGGCGATACGGCGTTCCTCGCCGAGGAGGTGGGTGGCCGCTCGGTCCTCGAGCGCCTGCGGCTCGCGTTCGCGAGCCCGGCGTCCGATCCGGTCACCGGTGCGTCGATCACGGAGCCCGGCCGGCGAGCCGTCGGCTTCGGCTTCCACGACACGGTGCGCCTCGAGGGCGCGCTCGCGTTCGCGACGCTGCTCCGTCATCGTGCCGCGCAGCAACTCGAGCAGCTGTGCCGGGCCGCCGGGCGCGACGTGGTCGCGCGCGAGTACGCGAACACGGCGCAGACGATCGCCGCGTCCATCGTCCCGGTGTTCGGGGATCCGCGTCGGCAGGACGGCTGGCTGCGCGCGGCGACGCGCGTGGGACGTCAGCCGGATGTGTGGGCGACGCTGTTCGCGTTGCACCTCGGCGTGCTACCCGCACAAGAGGCGCGGCGCGCGCGACGCACCATCGCCGCGGCGGTCCGCGCACCAGGTCACACCATCGAGTACGAGGGCGCCGTCAGGCACGTGCCGTCGGATCGCTTCTTCCGGCCCGACCAGTGCTGGGAAGCCGGGGGCTCCCGCGTGCACACCTACCAGAGCGGCGCGTTCTGGCACACGCCGACAGGCTGGCTGCTCGAGGCGATCCACGAAGAGGATCGCGCGCTGGCACGACAGGTGTGGGCCCGTGCCGTCGCGCACCTGCGACGGCACGACTTCCGCCAGGGCCCCGGGCACGGCGCGCCCTGGGAGTGCTTCGGGCGCGACATGGCCGATGCGCAGAACCCGGTCTACATGACCTCCGTCACGCTGCCGCTGGCCATCGTGCGTCGCCTCACCATTGCGCCGTAGCGACGCCCCACAACGCGACGTCGCGGGGCCGGACGGATCGCGTCGCCCTCGTTGGTGACCAGGGGGATGAAGCCCGGCCAGCACATGCTCGCGAGTCGGCGCTCGGTATGATGCCGAGGTGCCTCCCCGTCCAGACGTGCTGCTGTTCGACCTCGGCGGCGTGCTCATCGACTTCGAGGGGGTGAGCGCACTCAGGGCCCTGCTGCCTCCGGGACCGACCGACGCCGAGATCAAGGCGCGCTGGCTGGCGTGCCCCCACTCGGAGGCCTTTGGCTGCGGTCGCCTCGACACGGAGGCGTTCGTGGCGAGCTTCCTGACGGACTGGGACGTACCGCTCGCGCCCGACGCGTTCGTGGCGGCGTATCGGTCGTGGGCCCGCGGCTGGCTCCCGGGCGCCGAGGCCCTGCTCCGCGAGCTGCATGGCCGGTTCACGTTGGCCGCGCTGAGCAACTGCAACCCGCTCCATTGGGAACGGCTGACCGGCGAGCTCGGCGTACGCGAGGCCTTCGACCACGCCTGGTCGTCTCACGAGCTCGGGCTGCGCAAGCCGGATCCGGCCATCTACCAGGAAGCCCTGCAGCGTCTGGGGTGCCCGCCGGGCGTCGTCCTGTTCTTCGACGATGCGCCCGGAAACGTGGCGGCGGCGCGCGGGTGCGGGATGCAGGCGGAGGTGGTCGACGGTCCGTCTGCGGCGCGGGCCGAGCTCATGGCGCGCGGGCTGATCTGAGCGCGGGGTTGGCGGCCGGCACGCCCCCCGGTATCCTCGGCGGTGCGCTGCCCCGCGAACGGCTGCCCTGTGTGCGGCTGCGGGGGTGGCGCCGACCTTCTTCCGAGCGACTCACGCGGTCCGGAGCAGATCCATGGCACAAAGCCTCTATCACGCCAGCATCGAAGGCGCCCAGCACGGCGCCAAGTCCCTCGAGCAGTTCCTCGACTACGCCAAGGCATCGGGCGCGGCGGGGGCCCAACCCTCCAACTACATGCTGCAGGGCCCCGACGGCGGCTTGCGCAAGGCCAGCGAGATCCGCGACGTGTTCGAGTCGCGCGGCCTCTCGCTCGACGGCATCTCGACGCACTGCCCAGTGTGGGTGCACACCACGGCGTGGACCGGCAGTCCCACGGTGCGCCCGTTCGTGCCTGCCGACGTCGCGAAGCAGTCGCCCGCGCAGATCGAGGCCTGGGCCGAGACGTACCTGCTGCAGTTGTTCGACCTCGCGGCGGAGCTGAAGATCCGCGTGCTCCCGATGTTCTGGGGCGTGGCGTTCGGATGGGAAGCGGCGACCGGCTACCCCTGGGGCTTCTGGCAGGGCGGCGACTACGACCTGATCAAGGAAGGTCAGGAGCGGTTCGTCGCCAAGACCGCGACGCTGCGCAAGGCCGCCAACGAGCGCGGCATCATCCTGTGCCACGAGATTCACCCGGGCACGGCGGCGATGTGCGCCGACGACTTCAACATGCTCGTCGACATCTGCGACGGCGACGCCTGCCTCGGCGTGAACGCCGATCCGTCGCACTGCTGGGAGGGCGAGAGCTGGGAGTCGCGCTTCCTGAAGGTCGGCAAGCGGGTGTACGCCGCGCACATCAAGAACTTCGTCATCCGCCCGGGCCTGCCGCTGCGCATGATGGACGGCGACTGGCAGAAGCGCGCGATGCAGTTCGTGGACCTGCCGTCGGGCGACATCAACATGCAGCGCTACGCCGAACTGCTGAACCACATCGGCTACCCCGCCCGCTACAAGCAGGTGATGGGCCGCGCCTCCGCGCCGCTCGTCGTCGAGGCCGAGAGCGCGCACAAGGACCTCGACTGGACCAGCGCCAACGGCATCGCCTACGTGCGCGACCACCTCACGTGGCCCGCGGCGCAGGGGTCGTTCGAAGACGGGATGGGCAGCTAGGCAAGGGAGAAGGGACGAGGGGACGAGTCACAAGGGCGTCGAGGGACAAGGGACGGGGCAAGGCAGGGACGAGGGACAAGGCCCGCTGCGGAGTGGAGGGGCCTGTTCGTAGCCGTCGGACTTGTCCGACGGTCGTGCCTTCTTGATTCGTGGCAGATGTCACCGCCGCCACGTGCCTTGCGCCTGCCTCACTCCCGCCACGATCGCGGGGGATGATGCGTCGCATGAAGGCCTCGTCCCTCGTCGCCCTCGGCCTTGGCCTCGTCGTCGCAGGCCTCTACGCCGCGCACGTCAACCCTGCGCCGGGGTCGCCGGTGTCCAGCACGCTGGTGATGGTCGCCGGCATCGCGCTGGCGGTGCGGGGCCTGCGTCACCGGCTCTCGCCGTGGACGGCGCGGGCCGTCATCGCCTGCGGCGCCCTCGTCGCCGCGCCCACGGCGTTCCTCGTGCACGGGGCCGCCGTCGCCGCGCCGCTCTTCCCGCAGGCGCAACAAGTGCCCTCGACGGCAAGTGCAGCACCTGCCGCACCGTACGCCCCCGCGGTCGAGCGCGCACGCGCCGCCGTGCGCGCGGCGATTCGCGAGCAGAACCTGCCGGGCGTCTCGGTCGCCGTCGGTGCTGGCGGCACGCTGGTGTGGGCGGAAGGGTTCGGCTGGCGCGACATCGCCACCCAGGCGTCGGTCACGCCGACCACACGGTTCCACATCGGGACGGCGGCCGCCGTGATCCAGCCGGCTGCCGCGTCCCTCGCCCTCGCGCATACCGGTACAGACACAGCCGCTGACTGGAGTCCCGAGCACGTCGGCGAACCCGAAGAGGATGCGCCGCCGCTGGCGCTGCTCCGTCACGTGGTGTGGCAGCCCCTGGGCCTGATGCCGCCCCTCACGCCGCTCGCAGGCGAGCGAGCCACCTTCTACGTGCCGCGCCACGACGACCACGACCCGCGTCGCGGCCGGCGACTCATGTACATGCGCGACCTGGCGTGTTGCCTCGACGGCAAGGCCTACTCATCCACGCCGGCCGACCTCGTGCGCATCGCCGTGGCGACCTCGCCCGCCGACATCGACGGCACGCTCGCCGGCGGCACCGTGATGTCGCTGGTGACGCGCCGCGACCGCGGGCTCGTCGTCGCCGTCACCTCGAACATCGCCTACGCGAACACGCCCGCCCTCGCGCGCCGCATCGCCGACGCGTTTGCGGCCACGCCGCGGTGACGGCACTGGGCCGATGGCGAGGCATGGCGGTGCCGGCGATGATCCGGCCAAGGCGAAGCCGACGGCCGCCTGCACCGACGCTCATTCGCCCAACACAGCACACGTGGATTCGAGCCGCCTTCGCCGGATGGCGACGGGCCGGCTACGGCGAGCCTGAATCCTGCCTGCGGGAGCCTTCCCGGCCGACGGCCGGGAATGGCTCCTCAGGTAGGATTCGAACCTACAACCCTCCGGTTAACAGCCGGATGCTCTGCCATTGAGCTACTGAGGAACTCGGGTGGGGCCTCGCGTCCTGCGAGGGGACTACCTGTCGCGGCCGGAGCCGGTCGCGACGAAGCGACAGTGTACTGCGGCCCGTTGCCGCAGGTCAACGGGCCGCGGGTCAACGGGGCCGGTGGCGCAGCACCACGCCGGCCGACAGCGACCACACCGCTTCCGCGGACGTGAGCCCTCGCGTGGCCGCCACATCCACCTGCACGTCCCTCGCAACACGATAGGCGATGCCCAGTTCGCCGAGGATGGGCGTCCGCCCGTCCACGTGCAGGGGCCGCCATCCGAAGTTCACGTAGGGCGCCCAGCGCCCCACCGACGTGCCGATGTTGAGCCCGTGTCCATGGCGCACTGCTGCCACGTCGCCCTCCTCGTCGTGGATGCGCGTCACGAGGTAGTTGTAGGAGATGCCGATCGGCCCGAACGCGCGGTCCACGTGCACGATGCCCAGCGGGTCGAGGTGCTCCGACGAGACGGCCACCGACCCGGTCGGCACCGAGAGCAGGCCGGTCACCGCCAGCGAGAGTCCCAGCGGCGTCACGGGCAGGAGATAGCGCGCCCCACCGGCGACGTCCGCGCCGTGCCAGTCGCACGCCGCGACACACTCCGCCGCGAGCCCCGCGCTGGTCACCTGGAGTTCGAGATTGCGGGTGGCGCCGATGCGCAGGAGCGGCTGGGGCCCTGCGCTGCCGTACACACCATCACGTCCTCGTACCGTCGACCAGCCCATCTCGATCTGCACCACGCCCGCGCCGACCACGCTGGCCGGCGCGTTGAACCCCGGCCGGTCGGTCGGCATGTCGGCACCGGGCTCGGGCGCCTCGGCGGGTGCCTGCGCCCGGGCGCATGGCGTCCACGCGACAACGGCGAAGAGCAGGATCAGGAAGCGCAGCACGGCACGCATGGCGGGCTCAGTAGAGTGGCCTGAAGTCATGACTGATCGCCATGGCTGCCGCGATGCCCCAACCGGGTTCGGCCGCGTTGAGACCACGGGTCACGGCAAATTTGTACTCGAAGGCCCCACCGGGCCGCAACCCGGTGCCGAACTCGACGTACCACGGGGAGGGGCCGTCGACGGCCGCGGCGCGGCGACCGAACCGGACCAGCGGCATCCAGCGCCCCCCGCGATCCCACACCATCCCCACGCCCTCGCCATGCCGCAGCACCGCCGTCTCGGCGTCGTGCAGGCGCGCCACCTCGGCGTTCAACGTCACCAACAGCGCGTCGCCGAGCGCGCGGTCCACGTGCAGCATGAAGCTGCTCTCGATGACCCGCGGCTGGCTGTGGTCGGTGCGCGTCGGGTAGTAGAACAGCCCCGACACCGCCGTGTTGAACCCGGCCATCTGCTTCGGGATCAGCGCCCGCCAGCCGGCGAACGCCGTCGTCGGCGACCAGGCGCAGCGGCCGAAGCAGGCCGACGTCCAGCCGCCGGAGCCCGCCAGCAGCTCGATGCCGGGTGCGATGCCGAACCGCACGAGCGGCTGCGCGCCGGCGCCCGACCGGCCGTCCTCGGCGTCGAGGGTCATGCCTGCGCCCACCTCGACCATCACCTGCCCGAGGCTGAGCACATCGCCGGGCTCGGCGCCCGGCGTCATCTGGCCCGACGCGGGGGCCGAGAGCCACAACACGATCGCGCACAGCACGATCGGACGAACATCGCGGAACATGGCACCCTCCCCCGTCCTCAGGCCGCCTGCGCGACGGCGCGCAGCATGCCTGGCGCCACGCGCGACAGCGGGAGGATCTCGTCGACCCCGCCGGCCGTGATGGCTTCCTTGGGCATGCCGAAGACCACGCACGAGGCCTCGTCCTGCGCGATCGTGAACGCGCCCGCGTCGTGCATGGCGCGCATGCCACGCGCCCCGTCGTTGCCCATGCCGGTCAGGATCACGCCCACCGCATTGGCCCCGAGGTACCGTGCGCAGCTGTCGAACAGCACGTCCACCGACGGACGATGCCGGTTCACCGGTGGGCTGTCGACCAGCCGCACCGAGTAGATCGCGCCGCTGCGGCGCACTTCCATGTGGATGTTGCCGCGCGCGATGAGCGCGTGGCCGGGCAGGATGCGGTCGCCGTCGGCGGCCTCCTTGACCTTGATCTGGCACAGCGAGTCGAGCCGCTCGGCGAACGAGCGCGTGAACGTCTCGGGCATGTGCTGCACCACGACGATGCCCGGGCTGTCGGCCGGGAGCACCTGCAGCACCTCGCGCAGCGCCTCGGTGCCGCCCGTGGAGGCGCCGATGGCGATCACCTTGTGCGTGCTGTTGATCAGCGCCTGCGTGTTGGGCAGCACCTGCACCGGCACGGCCGTCGTCGTCTCGCGGCGACGCACGCGGGCGCGTGCCGCGTCGTGCACCTTCATCAGGATCTGCTGGCCGAGTTCCTCGACGCCCGTGCGCACGTCGATCTTCGGCTTGGTCACGAAGTCGACGGCGCCGAGCTCGAGGGCGCGCAGGGTGGTGGCGCAGCCCTTCTCGGTGAGCGAGGAGACCATCAGCACCGGCACCGGCCACGCCCGCATCAGCTTCTCGAGGAACGTGAGGCCGTCCATGCGCGGCATCTCGACGTCGAGCGTGATCACGTCGACCGTGGTGTGCTTGAGGCGCTCCACGGCGGCGAGGGGGTCGGCCACGGCGGCCACCACCTCGATGTCGGGATCGCTCTGGAGGATCTGGGTCAGCAACTGGCGGATGAGCGCCGAGTCGTCGACGATGAGCACACGAGTCATGGGGGCGTCTCCGCGGCATCAGAACAGCGTGATGTCGTCGTCCTCCGCCGGCGTCGCCGGGTGGATGAGTGTCTGGCTGTAGCGGTCCTCGTCCTGCGCCAGGCGCTCCACCGAGGGGAGGGCCAGCTCGCGCACGAACGCGCGGCCCGAGTCGGTGGCAAACAGCACCTCGAGGGGACGCGGCCCGCCGAGCAGGCTCCGCTCGAGCGGGATGCCTTCCACCTCGAGGAACTGCGTGATGAAGTTCGCGTTGCGCAACTGCACTTCACGGCTCAGCACGACGTGCTTGATCGCCTCGCTGGCGCCGAACGCCTTGGCGCGCAGGCGGCGGCGATCGGCCCCGCGGTGCATCAACTCGTTGATGAGCACTTCCATCGCGTGCACGCCGTAGCGCGTGCTCTCGCGCGCGTCGTGCTCCTTGTCGTGGCCCTCGGGCAGCAGGAAGTGGTTCATGCCACCGATGCGCGTCTCGGGGTCGTAGAGGCATGCCGCAACGCAGGAGCCGAGGATGGTGCGCACGACCGCCGGCTCACGCGAGGCGAAGACCCCGCCCACGTGGATGATGTGGGTGTGCGGCATGTGCGCCGCCGACTCGATGGCCCCGTGGGCGAGGCGTCGATCCGCGGCGACCTTCGGCTGCTTGACGGGCCGCGGCCCCAGGCGGGACTCGAGCCGGGCCAGCCGCGAAGCCGGTGGCGCGACGTCCGCAGAACGCACGGGCGAGACCAGTGCTGGCCGTGGTGCCACGCCCGGGGCGTCGGCTCCCGCCGCGGCCTGGGTGGCCTCGGCCTGGGCGGCCACCACGGACGGCGGACGAAGGTCGCCGTCGGCGGCGGTCGCGAGCCGGTACACCGTCGGTACGCCGCGCACCTGCGCGAAGGTCCCGGTGAGCCAGCTCAGGGTCTCCGAGTGGCCGATCACGAGGTGCCCGTCCTTCTTGAGCAGCTGGGCGAAGCGCTCGAAGAGCACGGCCTGCGTGTCGCGGTCGAAGTAGATGATGACGTTGCGGCAGAAGATGAGGTCGAACTGGGTGTTGATCGGCCAGCGCGGGTCGGCGAAGTTGATGCGGCGGAAGGTGATCATCCGCCGGAGGCTGTCGTCGATGTCCCACGCGCCCGGGCTCGACGAGGACGGCGAGAAGTAGCGCTCGCGCAGGTGGTCGGGCACGACCTCGATGCGATCGGCGGGATAGGTGCCGGCTGCCGCCGTCTCGAGCACCTTGGTGTCGATGTCGGAGGCCAGGATCCGCACGTCCCACGACTTGAGCCGCGGCCCGAGCGCGTCGGCGACGGCCAGCGCGATGGTGTAGGGTTCCTCGCCCGTCGAGCAGCCGGCGCTCCAGATGCGCAGCCGTCGCGCGCCGATGTTGCGCGCCTGCGCCGTCGGGATGACCTGCTGCTGCAGGAAGCGGAAGTGGTGCGGCTCGCGGTAGAAGTCCGTCTTGTTGGTCGTGACGCAGTTGATCATCTCGACCACTTCAGGCGTACCGGGCTGGGCGAGGCGATCGATGTAGTCGGCGAACGAGTGCAGGTTCAGGGCGCGCAGGCGTCGCTGCAGGCGCGACTCGAGGAGCGTCCGCTTGGCGGGCGCGAGCGCGATACCGGCAATCTCGT